>JBFMDF010000050.1:0-10527 GCA_040753935.1 Bacteroidota bacterium
TCCAGACATCAACAACAAAAATCAAAATGTACGTGCCAACGCTGAGCGACAATCAATCAACATGCCCATTCAGGGTACCGCTGCCGACATGATTAAACTGGCGATGATCAACATGCACAAAGAAATACAAAAGAAAAAATTATCCAGTAAAATGATCCTGCAGGTGCACGATGAACTGGTATTTGATATTCCGGGCAAAGAAGAAAAAACAATGAGGATGTTGGTTGAGGATAAGATGAAGAACGCGATGGAATTACATGTTCCGATTGAGGTAGACATCGGCGTTGGAAAGAACTGGCTGGAAGCCCACTGATTATTTGGAATTTCGTTTTAACAACAGTAATCCGCCAAAGAGAATTAACGCCAGAGGCCAATACATTCGAATCACGTCCTTCACATCGCTGACGTACCAATACCCGATTTCTGTCATCATAAACGCAACACCGATGGCAATGAAGATGAACGCCGGTACCAACAGATGAACATCACGAATGTTGTAAAGAAACAACATCAGAAACGCCATACCGAACACAATGAGAAAGCCGGGTACATAGATGTACGCCGAACTCTCCACCAAATCATACTTCCCCAACAATAACAACAGGCCGGAATAGAAACAGAGACTACCCAGAAAAAGGGACTGGCGTATATTCAACGTAAATGAACGGATAACCATTGCTCCGCCGTACGCAACCAATCCAAAAAGAAGAAATGTTTTCCCGTCTATGTTGACAACGTTCAATTGATTCAACAGCAGACCTGTTCCAAGCACGACAAGAAAAATTCCAAGAATCGGGATTCGTGAAAATTGATTTGTATCCATTGTCATGATGATTTTACGGTATAGTCATACGGTACAACCAGTGCGAGAACAATGTATAACACGAGTGCCGCACCAAAAGAAGCAAGACACAGAATAACATACAGCATACGCATAATACTCGGATCAATCCCGAAGTAGTTTGCCAATCCGCCGCAAACACCGGCTATTTTTTTATCCGTCAACGAACGACGAAATTGCTTATACACCGGCGGTTGTGTCTGTTCCTGAGTTGATTGCGGCGACTCATTGCTTTCCGTTTCAACCACAGGATTTGTTTGCCGGTAGTAAATAATCGCCATCCCAAGAATGATTAGCAACACCGGAAAAACATACTCCATCACATCGCCGAGAAAATTAAAAAAATGAAAAATATCTAAATTGGAAAGCAACAACAACCCACCAAGGACAATCAGAACATATCCGAAGATAGTGCGTGCATTGGATGATGCGGGAGGGGTTGTCTCTTTTGTTTCAGTTGATGCAGAATCTGCAGTCGAGTATGGTTTAAGAGGCACGATAAAAATTGCCGCGATATACAGAAGGATTCCGCTTCCGCCGAAAAGCACCATCAACACAAAAATAATTCTGATAATGACAGGATCGACATCGAAATATTCCGCAAGTCCCCCGCACACACCGGCAAACACTTTATTCGTTCGTGAGCGGTACAAACGTTGAGTAGTCATAATTCCTCCAAACTTAACTATGCTGTCGCTTTCATTGATTACGAGAAGTCATGTAATTAGTTACGGCATTTTATAATTGAGCTTTCCGTGACAAGAAAGGAGACGGGTACATCTGTTTCTTCAGAGGGAACAGCATCGACAACTTGAAAATCATACGCAAGCGCAACTATGGGAATACCGAGTCCGTGTAAAAAACGGTCATAAAAGCCTGCACCAAATCCGAGACGGTTTCCTTTTCGATCAACCGCAAGTGCGGGTACGACGACAACTTCCAGTGCATGGGGAGAAACGGGGCGATACATCTTCGGTTCAAGTATTCCATAGGCGCCCGGAACAAGTTCGCTCAACGAAAAAATTTCTGCATGACGCAGTTGCTTCGTACTCTTGTCTGCCACAGGAACAACAACGCGCTTTCTTTGTTTGAGTAATAGTCGAATCAACTCATGGGTGTCTACCTCGTTATTCTTTGAGGAAACATACGTATGGATGACCTCAGCACGGAAAAATTCAGGCAACGAAAGAAGGTTTTCTCTTACTCGCTGTGATCGTTCACGAACATCTTTTTTTGAAAGACGTTCGCGCAGTTCTTTCATTTTGTTCCGCAGTTGCTCTTTTGTCGCCATCGTGTCTATCCGTCAAAATAAAAATCCCGCTCTTCATCGCTGAATTGAAGCGGGATAGCAAAGACGAAGTATGATTTCCTACACTTCCATAATTTCTTTCTCTTTGAGAGCAAGAAGTGTATCAATTTCCTTAATGTACTTGTCCGTTAATTTTTGCACTTCCTGTTCGCCGCGTTTGCGCTCGTCTTCTGAAAAATGTTCTTCTTTTTCAGATTTCTTTAATTGTTCATTTTCATCGCGGCGAATGTTGCGAACAGCAATCTTCCCTTCTTCCCCGAACTTTTTCACCAGTTTGACCAATTCCTTTCTTCGTTCTTCGTTCAACGGCGGAATGGGAACGCGGACAATTTTCCCGTCAACGCTTGGATTCAATCCCAAATTGGCGGCAATGATTGCCTGTTCAATCGGCTTCAGCATCGATTGATCCCACGGCGTAACGGTCAGCATGTGTGCATCGAGCACCGAAATTGAACCAACTTGGTTGAGCGGCATCAAAGAACCGTACGCTTCAACCTTCACAGTATCCAACAGCGCCGTAGTAGCTTTGCCGGTACGAATTCTGATAAGTTCGTGACGAACATTGTCAACAGCCTTCTGCATTCTTGTTTCGCAATTTTTTAGAATGTCTTTCACTTGCATAGTCATTCTCCTGTTGGATTAGTGGATGGGTGGAGCAGACTCAGTCACAGTTGTTCCGACACGTTCTCCCAGCACTAACTTCTTCAGATTGTTACGAACATTCATGTTAAAGACAGCAATCGGCAGTTTGTTTTCTTTGCAAAGGGTAATTGCCGTCATATCCATCACTTTCAAATTTCGTTTGAATACTTCATCGTACGAAATGAGGGAAAAATGTTTCGCATCCGGATTTTTTTCCGGATCGGAATCATAGATACCATCGACCCGCGTCCCTTTGATAATCACATCCGCTTCAATTTCAATTCCTCGCAATACAGCCGCTGTGTCTGTCGTAAAATACGGATTTCCCGTGCCAGCCGCAAAGATCACAATTCTGTTTTTTTCGAGATGGCGTACTGCACGGCGACGAATGTACGGCTCAGCAATTCGTTCCATATTGATGGCTGTCTGACAGCGAGTGAACATGCCGTGATGCTCAAGAGTATTCTGTAGCGCCAACGCATTGATCACAGTAGCCAGCATTCCCATATGATCACCGGTTACTTTGTCGATGCCATCGCCGGAATTTTCAACACCACGATAGATATTGCCACCTCCAATGACAATTCCAATCTGCACGCCAAGATCGTACACACTCTTAATTTCCTCTGCGTACTGTTTTAGAATTTTAGAGTCGATACCGTACTCAAGGTCTCCCATCAACGCTTCACCGCTGAGCTTGAGAAGAATTCGTTTGTATTTCGTCGTTGTCATAGTAGGCTCCGGATAAAAAGAAAGGTCTCATGTGAGACCTTTCATTGTTACATCATTGATTCACCAAGCTGGAATCTCTTGAACTGCTTCACCGACAAATGTGCCGGAAGAATATCTTTGATGGTCTTTCCTGCATCTTTAATGAAACTCTGTTCAAGAAGTACAACCTCCTGATAGTACTTCTCAAGTCGGCCATGTGCAATTTTATCAGCAATATGATCTGGTTTCCCTTCATTCTTCGCTTGCTGACGGTATATTTCCAACTCTTTGGTAATCAGTTCTTTGTCAACTTTCTCTCGAGAAACCACCAACGGCGACATTGCAGCAACCTGCATTGCAATATCGCGAGCCAATGTTTTATTCGTCGGGTTAAACTCTCCTTCCATTTCCACCATCACCGCAATCTTACTCCCCATGTGAGTGTACGACTCCACGAATCCATTGTTGGCTGTCATGGTGGTAAATCGGCGAATTTCTGTTCGCTCACCAATTTTGGCAATCAAATCATTGAGCGCATCAGCAACAGTTTTGCCGTTCGGATGTGGCAAGCCGAGCAATGTATTCACATCCGCAGGTGATTGTTGGAAGACGATATCGGCTATCGATTTTGAAAAGTTCACAAAGTCTTCGCCGCGTGACACAAAGTCTGTTTCGCAATTGATTTCAACCATAATGCCACGTTTAGCATCGTCGGAAACTTTTGCGACAATCATTCCTTCGTTCGCCGCCTTGTCGGCGCGTTTTGCCGCTGTTGCCGCTCCTTTCTTACGAAGAATCTCGATAGCCAATTCCATGTTTCCATTGGCTTCATCGAGCGCTTTTTTACAATCCATCATTCCTGCGCCGGTTTTTTCGCGCAGTTGTTTTACCATTTCACTTGTTACTACCATAGTTACGATTTTTCCGTTTCGCGTTGAGTTTTTCTTGGTTTCCGTTCTCTTCGTTCCGTCTTCTCCGTTTTTTCTTGTTTTTCAGTCTCTTCAGGTTCAGGTGCTGTTTCTACTTTTCGCGCATTGCCTTCAATAACTGCATCCGTAATAACACGCGAAATCAATTGAATTGATTTCAATGCATCATCGTTTGCAGGAATAATGTAATCAATGCCATCAGGATCGCAGTTCGTATCGACAATAGCAAACACCGGAATGCCGAGACGATTGGCTTCACGCACGGCTATTGCCTCTTTCTTGACATCAACTACAAACAATGCACCAGGAAGTCTGGTCATATCGACAATACCGGAAAGAGATTGTTGAAGTTTTTCCTTCTCTCGTGACAAGAAGAGTTTTTCTTTCTTGGTAATTTTGTCGAACGTGCCGTCGGTTTCCATCTTCTCGATATTCGTCAGGCGTTTCACGCTTTTGCGAATTGTGGTGAAATTCGTCAGCATGCCACCGAGCCAGCGATCAGTCGCAAAATATTGTCCGGCACGTCGCGCATCGGCTTCGATAACTTCTTTTGCCTGTTTTTTTGTGCCAACGTAGAGCACTTTTTTCCCTTCGGCAACAAGATTCGAAATTGCCGTTGCGGCATCTTCAAGCAATTGTTGTGTTTTCTTGAGATCGATGATGTGAATGCCGTTGCGCTCCATAAAAATGTATGGTTTCATCTTCGGATTCCAACGGCGAGTGAGGTGACCAAAGTGGGCACCGGCGGAAAGCAACTCCGCAAGTTCTACACGAGGCATAGTGTTCCTTTATTGTTTGGTTAATAACTTCTACTTCTCTCTCCTTAGTGCAGACTTCCGATGATTGTCGGAGCACCACTGCACTAATCAAGAAGTATGTTTGATTGTACATTCACCTTGCGAGCATACTACATGCTTCACAAGGATAAACATGATTATCGTTTTGAGAATTGGAATCTCTTGCGTGCTTTTTTCTGTCCGTATTTTTTCCGCTCTACCATTCTCGGGTCGCGAGTTAACAAACCATGTTGACGAAGCGGGCCACGGTACTCTTCCGAAACTGATACGAGCGCACGCGCTATTCCAAGTGTTACTGCTCCGGCTTGTCCTGTTGGACCTCCACCTTCTACATTGACACTTACATCATACTTGCCGAGCGAATCGGTCAAAGCAAGAGGTTTGGTAATTGCCGTCCGATGTGTTTCCAGCGGAAAGTATTGTTCGAATGTACGATTGTTGATAGTAATCTTTCCCGAACCATGTTTTAAGAACACACGGGCAACCGATGTTTTGCGGCGACCAATTGCGTTAATTGCTTGCTGCATGAAAATCCTTTTCTCTTAATTGAATTCGATGACTTCCGGTTTTTGTGCGGTATGCGGATGTTCGCTTCCAGCATACACTTTCAATTTTTTGATAATGCGACGACCAAGTTTTGTATGTGGAATCATTCCTTTCACCGCATGTTCAATAACACGTTCAGGGTGAGTCTTCAACACATCTTTAAATTGTTGAAACACGGCACCCCCCGGATATCCCGTATAATGGAAATACTCCTTCAACTCTTTCCGTTTACCCGTCACTTGAACTTTTTCTGCATTGATAACAATGACGAAATCCCCAAGATCGGCATTTGGTGTGAACTGCGGTTTGTGTTTACCGCGAAGAATGCGGGCAACTTGCGATGCAACACGTCCGAGTGTTTTTCCGTTTGCATCCACAACATACCACTTCTGTACTACTTCCCCGCTTTTGAAAAATGTAGTGCTTCTGTCTGCAAAAGCCACGTTGTAATTCTCCTCTTTATCAAAAATAAAATCGCTGATTCAGGCTACAAATATAGCCAAATTCTTCAGGATATGCAAGATTTGATACAAACAAAGTTTATAGCACCAACGCTAAAGGATTCTCTATGAAACGCTTGAACGATTGTAAAAATTCTGCTCCAATCGCTCCATCAACCACGCGATGATCGCAAGAAAGCGTTACTTTCATCGTATGTCCAACAACAATCTGTCCGTTTTCGACAACAGGTTTTTCAACAATTGTGCCAACGGCAAGGATTGCTCCTTCGGGAGGATTGATAATAGCGGCAAAATTTTCAATGTCATACATTCCAAGATTGCTCACAGTAAATGTTCCGCCGGTAAATTCCTCTAACTTCAACTTCCCTTCGCGTGCACGTTTCGCCAACTCTTTCGATTCTGTAGAAATTTCGGCGAGAGTTTTTTGGTCTGCGTTTCGAATAATGGGAGTAATCAATCCTTCGTCAACAGCAACGGCAAATCCTACATCTATTCTTCCATGCTCGATTATTTTATCTCCCATAAATGAACTATTTGCTTTCGGATTTTCACGAAGCGCAAGCGCAACAGCTCGCATTACAATATCATTGTAACTTATTTTTGCGCCGGTAATTTCATTGAGTGACGCACGGAAGTCTATGGCGCGCTTCATGTTCATCTCAATAGTAAGGTAGAAATGCGGAATGGTCGCCTTACTTTCGAGCAACCGCTTGGCAATAGTCTTGCGCATCATCGAAAGTGGAATTTCTTTTGTTTGCAACGGTGCAAGCACTTTACGAGACATTGAAGGTGTAGCAGTTTGTGCTTCTACATCCGCTTTAACAATTCTTCCGAAGGGACCACTCCCCTTAATAGTACGAAGATCGATATTTTTTTCCTGTGCTATTTTTTTTGCCAGCGGCGATGCTTTAATACGTGTATCACCACCAGTTACTGTAACAGCGGGAGTAGAAACGGCCATCGTCGCGGAAGTAGCAATCGGTTCCGCTGCTACCGGTGTTGCTTCTTGTTTTGAATCCACCGGTTGCTTCGTAGTCGTCATTCCTGCAAGCAATGCAGAAATATCTTCTCCTTCTTTGCCGATAATTACCAGCGGCGCACCGACTTTCACTGCTTCTCCTTCTTTCGGAAAAATTTTCAACAACACACCAGAGTCGTACGCCTCCTGCTCCATGTCTGCTTTGTCGGATTGAATTTCGGCGATGATCTCGCCTGCTTTTACTTTGTCGCCTTCTTTTTTACGCCACTTGAGGATGATACCTTCTTCCATTGTATCACTCAATTTTGGCATTAACATTGTTGTCGCCATAGTTTCCCTTTTTGATTCAAGAAGATTTTCCGAATACAAACAATCAGGAAAATCTGAGTTTGCTAACGATACAATACTTTTTTAACCGCCGCGATGACTTTGCCGGGACTGGGAATAGATTCATTTTCCAAATTCTCAGCATAGGGCATCGGCACATCGGCACTGTTAATTTTTTCAACCGGTGCGTCGAGATAATCGAACGCTTTTGTGTGTATACGGAATGCAATCTCGGTACCCACACTGGCAAAGGGCCAGGAATCTTCGACAATAACAACACGGTTCGTTTTTTTTACAGAGTTAATAATCATATCTTCATCCAGTGGTCGCAACGTGCGGGGGTCAATGACTTCAGCATTGATTCCTTCTTTTTCCAACTCTGCCGCCGCTTTCAGCGCTACCGCCACCATTTTGGTCCATGCAATAATTGTCACATCGGTTCCTTCACGTTTAATATCTCCCTTACCAATTGGAATGAGATATTCTTCCTCAGGAACTTCGCCTTTGATACCGTACATCAATTCGCTTTCCATAAAGATGACAGGATTATCATCGCGAATTGCCGTCTTCAGCATGCCTTTTGCATCGTACGGTGTGGAGGGGGTCATGACAATGAGACCGGGAACATGTGCCATCATTGATTCCAGTGCTTGCGAATGTTGAGCGCTCAACATATGCGCAGGACCGTTCGGACCGCGAAAGACTATCGGTACTTTGAATTGACCGCCCGACATGTAGCGCGCTTTTGCGGCATGATTGATGATTTGATCAAACGCAAGAATTGCAAAATTCCACGTCATCATTTCTACAATGGGACGAACACCAATGCCTGCTAATGCAGCGCCGATGCCGATGCCGGCAAATCCCGCTTCAGTAATTGGTGTATCAATGACACGTTTATCGCCAAATCGTTTCCACAAACCCTGCGTTACTTTGTACGCGCCATTATACTGCGCTACTTCTTCACCCATAATAAAGACGCCGGGATCGCGTTCCATCTCTTCGGCGATTGCCTGATTAATTGCTTCTCGAATCTGTAAGATTGCCATATTTTTTTCTGATATCCTTCTATCGTATTCAACCAAGTATATAGGACGATTATTTAGACATAAACATATTCATACAACTGCTCAAGCGGCGGCTGGGGACTTGCGTCAGCAAATTCGACTGCCTCCTGAACTTCTGCACGAATGTCTTCATCCATTTTTTCAATATCTGCTTCTGTCAAAATACCCCATTGAATTAATTCTTTCGGAAACGTTTCAACGGGATCTCTTTTCTTGTACTCTTCAATTTCTTCTTTTGTGCGGTACTGACCGGGATCAGACATTGAATGACCGCGGTAACGGTACGTACGCGCTTCAAGAAATGTCGGTTTGAATTCTGTTCTTGCAAGGTGAATTGCTTTTTTCATTTCGCGGTACATTTCAATAACATCCATACCGTTTACTGCACCGCGATTCATTAAATACCCTGCCGCTTTATCGTACAGATTTTCACCAGCCATAGCACGAGAAATTGCTGTGCCCATACCGTATCCATTATTTTCGCAGATGAAAATCACCGGCAGTTTCCACAGTTCGGCCATGTTAAGTGTTTCGTGAAATACTCCTTGATTGGTCGCCGCTTCTCCCAAAAAACAAACAGTGACAGAATCTCTTCCCTGATACTTTGTGGCAAATGCTGTACCTGCGGCAAGTGGCGGATGACCGCCAACAATTCCCCATCCGCCCATGAATCCTTTTGAGATATCGTAAAAGTGCATCGAACCGCCCATTCCTTTTGAACATCCGGTCGCTTTGCCAAACAGTTCCGCCATACATTCTTTCATACTCATGCCGCGTGCGAGCGCTTGACCATGATCGCGGTATGCGGTGTAGATAAAGTCATCATCGCGCAATGCGGCAATGGCACCGACACCTGTTGCTTCCTGTCCGATATACAAATGGCAGAAGCCGCCGATTTTTCCTTTGCCGTATTCTTGCGCGGCGCGTTCTTCAAAGCGCCGAATGGCAAGCATATCTCGATACATCTTGATCAATTGTTCATTCGTCAAGCCAAGATCAGCCCAACGTGGTTGTGGTTTGTTTGTATGTGATTTTTCTTTTTTCATCATCATTGTTTCCATAGTTCCTCTTCTCAGATTCTCAAAAAAAACTAAATTTGATCTGCCGCGTGGTACGAACTTCGCACCAGCGGTCCTGATTCAACATGACGGAATCCCATCTCCATCCCTTTCTTCTTCAACATAGCAAATTCATCAGGATGGACATATCGCTCAACAGGCAAATGATGTTTTGTCGGTTGCAGATATTGTCCGATAGTAAAGATATCGCATTCAACGGCGCGAAGATCAGCCATGACTTCAATGACTTCGTCAGTCGTTTCTCCAAGCCCAAGCATGATGCCGGTTTTTGTAACAAACCCCCGTGCCTTTGCACGTTCGAGAAGTTCCAACGAACGGTGGTAATGCGCTTGTGGACGAACAGTGCGATATAACCGTGGAACGGTTTCAACATTGTGGTTAAGAATATCCGGCTGTGCATCGAGTACAATGTTCAAGGCATATTCACTTCCCATAAAATCCGGTATTAGCACTTCCACTTTGCACAGCGGAAGACGTTTCCGTATTTCGTAAATGGTATTGGCAAAAATATGAGCGCCGCCGTCAAACAACTCGTCTCTATTGACCGACGTGATGACTGCATGGCGAAGTTTCATCATTGCAACAGCGTCAGCAACACGACGCGGTTCGTCTTCGTCGACAATGTGCATTCTTCCGGTTTTCACATTGCAGAAACCACAACTGCGGGTACAGGTGTCACCAAGAATCATAAAGGTGGCTGTGCCGGCATTCCAGCATTCGCCCATGTTGGGACAACGGGCTTCCTCACACACAGTGTGTAGTTTCCGTTCGTCAATTAAATTACGAAGCCGGGAATAATTCTCTCCTCCGGGAACGCGCGCTTTCAGCCATTCGGGTTT
>JBFMDF010000051.1:0-10524 GCA_040753935.1 Bacteroidota bacterium
ACTAAAATTATTCAAGACTTAAATATCATTCTCAGTCAACAGTATCTTCAGCAAAATGTGCAGGAGATCTGTCTGTTGATACGGGTTGATTCTGTGCTTCACGCGATTGACGATGGTCATGTGCTGTACGAGTACGTCTTTGGTGGTACCAAACAACTGCCGCCACCCTCGCGGAGCCATCAGCAAGCTATTCAGATGTATGAAGCAATGGAGCAGGAGTTTGCCGCAAAAGAACAAATTCACACCATTGTTGCCGATGAGCAAACATTTCATATCTTTGTTCCTTTTGTACCGCGGGGCGAATTGGCAGGAGCGGTGTACATGCGGAACACCCCCGACTTTAGTTTTATCACCAATGAAATGATTTCGGGGTACGACGAAACCTCTATCACTTATTCAGCCCTGATGCTCTTTGGATTGCTGGCAATGTTCTATATTTCATCGTACACACTGAAAGAACGGAACAAAGCACAAGCAATGTTGTTTGAGGAACAGAAAAAGCACCTTGCCGAGCAAATTAACATCGAAAATGAACTGTTGTTTGCCAAGCGAATCTACCACACTCACCACAAAGCGGAGAAAATTATGGGCTTTATTAAAGAAGATATTCGGCAGATGACGCCTGAAACGATAGATGTGGTGAAGGTTCGAATTAACAAATACGCCAATTTTATTGCCCGTGTCATTTACGATATGAAGTGGTACGCTCCGCCTGTGCACACCATTCGCAGTCCCATTTTCAACACCAATATCAACGACGTCCTGCAGTTTTTAGTAGATCACGTTTTCAAACGGCTGTCGCTTGAACCGGAAACAATTTCCTTTCACCTCGAGTTTGATAAAACACTTCCCGTTTCTCACATCAACGAGTTTGTAATGTGGGAAGTCTTCGAGCCGATTATTCAAAATTCTCTTGACCACGCAGGAAATAACATTGTGAAGGTGACAATTAAAACCGAATTCGACCAGACCAATCACCTCATTCGCGTTCTCATTATGGATAACGGCAGAGGTATTGAACCATGGTTGTTGGAACGAAACGACTCCGGCGTAAAAAAAATCTTTCTTGAACATACTTCCACAAAAAGAAGCGGCGATTTGCAACACAGCGGCTATGGCTGTTACATAGCGTATGAAATTGCTACCCAGCGGTGCGGATGGGAAGTCGATGCTGAAAACCTTTCTGACGGCGGCTGTAAGTTTACATTCACCATACCAGCGTAACACAATGAGTGTTGAAAAGAAAATACAGGTACTGTTGATTGAAGATGAAGAATTCGACGTTCGTCGGGTGAAGAATACGATCAAACCATTTCTACAACGCATCAATATTGCCCATGTGGTTTCTAACGGCAGAGTTGCATTAGAAGCGCTGGCGGCAAAAAATAATTTCTTTGATGTTGTGATTATGGATTTTCAAATTGCCGGCGGTTTGATGGGCGAAAATTTAATCCGTGAGATAAAAAAGATTGATCCTTCACTGCAGATTATCGTCATCACCAAAATGACGGTGAATGTTGTTGATTATAATTTTGCCAACAGTTTAATGGCGGCGGGAGCGTTTTGGTACTGTACAAAATATCCGGGCGATATTGAAGAGTATATCTATCAACCCACCGACTTTATCTTGTCGATTTTTAATGCGTACAACAAACGGGTACTGGAACGCGAACAAACAAAGACGAAAACAAAGTTACTTCGTAATGCCGAAGAGATGTTGGCAAAGAAAGTGATTATCGGAGTTTCACCGGCTATTGAGCAACTTCGTCAGCAAATTCAACGGTGTGCAGAATCCGACGTCAACGTGCTGATTAGCGGTTCCTCCGGTACAGGAAAAGAACTTGTCGCGTACAACATTCACTTGCGAAGTAAACGACAGCTTGAAAATTTTGTGCCGATCAATTGCGGTAGCATTCCACAGGAACTGATTGAGAGTGAATTGTTCGGTTATGAAAAAGGAGCGTTTACCGGTGCTTCCTCTGCAAAGCCGGGATTGTTTGAAGTTGCACATCATGGAACAATCTTTCTTGATGAAGTAGGAGAACTCCCCTTATCAGCGCAGGTGAAACTGTTGCGCGTCATTCAGGAAGGTGAAATTGAGAAGATTGGACGCAGAGAGCCGATGACCGTTGATGTGCGTATCATTGCGGCAACCAATAAGAACTTAGAACGTGAAGTAGAAGAACGGCGCTTTCGAGAAGATTTGTATTACCGTTTGAATGTTGTTCCGTTATCGGTGCCACCGTTACATGAACGGACTGAAGATATTCCACTTCTTGTTGAGCATTTTATGAAGGAATACAGCACCGATATGGGGAAGACTATTCCTGAAATTACCGATGAAGCAATGCGTCTGTTGAAATCTGCACCGTGGAAAGGTAATGTGCGCGAGCTAAAAAATGTTATCCAGCGTCTTTTGTTTATCAATGATTCGGTCATTACGCGAGATACGATGCACTTGGTATTAGGAGGACTTGGCAATAGTGCAGGACAAACAACAGTGCAGTGGTTTAATTTCTCAAATATGGAAGAACAATTGCAACTACGACAACTGGAACGTTTAGTTCGGCAAAAATACATTGAATTTATCCGTTCCACCTCTTCTTCTGATGCTGAAGCTGCTAAAAAACTTGGACTTGCCCCGCCAAATTACCACCGAATGTGCAAAGAATTAGGGATAAAGTAGACGTTCTTCACTTCGGTAGATCTCTTCGCATTCTTTAATCCGAAGAATTATCGTTTTGATAACGGCTAAACTATCATTTTGATAATGTCGCAAAGGGTACTCCTTTATTTTACTTAAATTTTCTTCACTTAATCTGGAATATCCTTTGGCATAATTCATGTAATACACTTTGTTCACATGATCATGACCCCAGAAATTCCTACACTATTGTACGGATTTATTGCAGTCGTTGTTATTGTTGCGTTGTTCTATTCTTGGACAACGGGCAAGAGCACTGAAAAATACTTTTGGGCAGAAGGATTACAGCGATATTCAATATTAGTGTTGTCACTCTTTTTGCTGTTGTTCGCTAATACAGTGATCATTCTGCTGCCCACTCTCGCTGTTTACCATTCTTTGCTGCCTCTTCTTGTCATCGTAGTTGCTCTTGTCTTTATTCCGGTTTTATTCGGGAACAAAATTCTTGAAGGTACAAGAAAAGTTATTCACATAAGCAGTTCAGCGGGGAAAATTATTCTTGGAATTCATGGTCTCGTGTATGCCGGCGTTATTCAGATACTGGCATATTTGTATATTGGAGATCTTTTACTCTCCGAGTTTTTTACGGGTTCAAACTTCAGCATTCAGGTGAGCATGATCATAGCGGCCGGTATCTACACGCTGGCAGGCGGCATGAGTGCAGTGCTTTTTGCCAACGTCGTCATTGCTGGGGCAGTATGTGCAGGCTTGCTCTCCATGCTGTTCTTTCCAATGATAGCCCATGGTTCCGAACTTACAATACTCAACCGACTGCTGGTAGAAAGTGCGGACTTCTTTCAATCATACAACATGGTTCAACCTAACGCACTCGTTGCCTGGCTTGCCATGGTTTGCCTGATTTCGTGGTTCGTATGGTTTGAACTGGGGATGATTCATAAGCAATCAATTATCCGAAGAGAAACATTGTCGTCACGGATAATTGCCAGCAGCGGTATGCTTGCCGGCATAGCGATAACTATCATTGCATTTGTTGCTAACCGTTCTTCTTTTCAATTTGCTGATCCGTCTTCTTCAACAGTTCAAATTCTTACTGTTGTCATTGCCATTGGGTTATTAAGCGGTGTGATGGGATTATTGGCGCTCTCGTTTCAGACGTTTTCCACTCTCATTGCGGTAACGTTATATCCTCTTGTGGAAAAAAATACAGATGGAGAAAAGCAAGTGTTGGTTGGAAGATTGGCAACCGTGCTCATAGTACTGATATCTGTCTTATTAGTTTTTCTTGGAAAAATATTAGATAAACAAGCAGTAGTACACTACCTAAATTTTATGGCAGTTGGTACAATGCCAATTGTGGGAATATTTGTTCTTGCGTTGTTACTGAAGCGAGGAATATCCGGCAGTCTTGTTATTGGTTTATTGTTAGGTGAAGTTTACGCCGTTATTGAGTTTTATTTTTGCAACGGCATAGTTGCAGAATCACTGTTTCATTCAATGAGCATATACACAGTAGCAGTCGAAAATATACTGGCAACCATTGTCTTTGGAATAGCAACGGTGCGATTCAACGAATCGTCAGTCGGGCAACGGTTGTTGCTGAGAATAGGATTTACCCGGACACTCGTGAGTAAGTAAAGATGGTAGAAACAACAAGTCATACTGTTTTATAATTCACCGATTCCATTAATTATTAAGGAGTACCAAACATGAAACACCGTTTTTTACAGTTGGTGACGCTGTTGATTGGTCTGGTTTCAATATCGCTGGGACAGATAAAGATATATCGATTTGAAACAGCCGCAGCTGATTCCCACTTCCGGGCTGAAGGAACGGCGCTCAATGCCACTTCAACCAAAGCAATGGTCAAGCTGACCGATGTAACCTCTTCGAAACAAGAAGGTAACGCATCAATGAGTTACAAGTACAGTATCTCCACCACAGAACCGTGGGGAGAAGGGTATGTAACCATTATTCACATGAAGCCCCGAAAAGATTCTTCCGGCTACATTAACGGATTCGGAGCAAATAAATACATCAGTCTATGGTACAACAACGTTGCAAAAGCTCACCAGGCGCCGGAAAAAGTTTTCTTCCGTATGAAGTTATGGGAAGATGGCGCTAAAAAATATTACTCGCAAGGACAGACTGAATTATGGGTGTACCAAGACACAACAAAAATGTTTGCTATGGAGCCTGGATGGAACGAACTGAAAATACCGTTGGTAGATCTTGGTGAAGCAACACCCGATGGACCCAACGCCAGCAAAGGATTTACCTTACCTACAGCGTGGGGTTTTACAAAAATTGACGGCAAACTTGAATTCGATAAAATTGTAGGATATGCGTTCGATATCATCTCTCCAAAAGCACCGAACGATTCGGTAGCCGGTGAAATATTGTTTGACAACCTTATCACCAGCGGCGACTTTAACTATCCTCCACTTGAAACATTCGATGGTGTTGCCGGCACGTCTGGTTACTATACGTTCGACAACATGGGATGGGATGGCGGTAATAAGGGATATATTGCTGTGCGCGATAGTACGAATGCCCCGGCTCAAGGTACCTCTAGTCTTGTTATAGATTACCAAGTGAATGCGACACAGGTATGGGGTGGGTACGTTAATTTTACCCGCGAATTTCCTGCTACTGTTGATATTTCCACAAACAGTAGTTTGTTGTTAATGGTAAAAAATATTATTCCCGCTTCATTACTCGATACCGTACCGGGGTCAAACAAGCCGCGTCTTTCTGCACGATTTGTATTATTCGATAAAAGCAGCGCCAGCAAACGGGAAGATTGGTTTACGGTATTAGATTTTGATATCACCAAACCGCATAATGATTGGGTTACAATCCGTATTCCGTTACAACAACTTGATTCCAATACATGGAATTTGACTCCGGCGGGTTTTCAAAATCCTGATGGACAAGGCACTGATGATCGAATTTTCAGTACGACGAAAATTGGCGGCTATAAATTTGAATTTTCCATCAACGGTAATGATTATGGACCGACAGGGTCTGCAGTGCTAGATAAAGGAATGTTGATGGTAGATTTGTTGTTGCCGCAAGGGTATAAAGAAACTGATGTCACTCCGCCTGTTCCTCCTACTGGTGTTACCGGTATTGCGGGTTCGTTTGTCAACGTCATTACGTGGAATGATGTGCCGAACGAGCAGGGAGCAAAATACAATGTATTTTTCAGCGACAAACAGTTCAGCAGTTACAAAGAAGCTGGGGTAGAAGACTTACCTCCTTACGATATTCCGGAAGCAACGCAAGCAACCAACCATGTCTTGAGAGCACCGGTTACCAATCAGAATGTTACTTACTACTACGGTGTCAATGCAAAAGATAAAGTAGGAAATGAAGGCGAAGTTGCCGTAAGTAGCGCTGTGACCAATATGGCAAAAGGCGTTCCGACAATTTCAAAAACACCGCCGTCTAATTACACCAACGACGCTAATCTGAACGAGTGGACAACAGCAGGCATTAAGCCGATCATTATCAGCAAAAACCCGGCTACCGGTGAAGGGCATGTTAACCCCAATGGCGTTATTGACAATGATAATGATTTGTCGGTGAAAGCCTACCTTGCAGTAGATAATAACAATCTTTATGTTGCGTACGATATTACCGATGACATTGTAAGCGTGGATAGTTTGCTTGATGCGCAGGCAAGTTATGCGGTCGATTGTCCCGATCTATTCATCGGACTGTACGATTGGAGAGGAAAACGTCATGTCGGCTACGGGCGCGGCGCAATGCCCGATTATCATCTTCGTTTTTCTAAATACGGTTTGTATTTGGATAACCCGGGCAACTTCAAAGTGTTGACGCGTCCTGGCGCAAACTACACATGGAAACAGAAAACGTTAACGCCGGGGTACACTATTGAAGCTCGTATTCCCTTCCAACTCTTGGTTGACAGTGTTGCTGGTGATCAAAAATTTGTGCCAGTTGAGGGGAAGAGGATCCCGATAGATTTTTCGGTTAATGACAATGATGGCAAGCCATTCAATCCCGGTGAGCCATGGAATGCACGCGATGGTATTCTTTGCTATTCGCCGTTCAACGATGATAACTCATGGCAAGATATGTGGCATTGGACGTACACCTGGATTGGTGAAAAGTGGACCACTGGCGTCGTTCGCAGTGAAGTTATTGCGCGAACATTTGAATTAACGCAAAACTATCCCAATCCATTCAACCCGACTACCACCATTAAATACAGTATCCCGACATCCGGTTTTGTTAGCATGAAGATGTACGATGTGCTCGGTCGCGAAGTGATGACCATTGTCGGTGAACATCAAGATGCAGGAACATATACTGTCACGTTGGATGCATCTCATCTGGCGACAGGAATGTATATCTACAAACTTGATGCCGGTTCTTACACCGCTGTAAAGAAGATGATGTTAGTGAAATAGTATCACATCCTCCTTACTCAAACACTCGTTGCGGCAGGCAGCATATAGTTGCCTGTCGCAACGAAAGTGTTATACCGTTGACGTTGTTACAATGTTCGCTATGCCAATGTATGAATAACTATTAGATGAAGTACTTATGAACTATAAACTACAACTGATAGCACTGCTCCTGATGACTTCTTTTTGGTCGAATGAGGCAGCGCTGATGGCGGGACAGACAGGAAAAATTGCCGGCAAGATTACAGAGCGAAAGTCCGGAGAACCGATCATTGGAGCTTCAGTAGTGATACAGGGGACAAAATTGGGTGCATCGTCAGACTTTGAAGGTGATTATAGTATTGGAAACGTACCGCCCGGCACGTACAGTCTGCAGATAACATCGCTTGGCTACAAAACCGCCACCGTGAGAAATGTTGTTGTAAAAATTGATCTGACAACCACCATAGACCTGAAAATGGAGGAAACCATTGTTGAACTAGGCGAAGCCGTAGTTATTGAAGCTGAACGTCCGTTGGTACAAAAAGATTTAACCTCAACTTCGGTTAGCGTTTCGTCGGAAGAATTGAAAGTCATGCCGGTGGAAAACATCAATCAGGTAATTAATTTGCAGGCGGGCGTTGTTGGCGGACATTTTCGTGGAGGAAGAAGCGGCGAAGTTGCCTATTTGGTCGACGGCATACCGGTCAATAATCCGTTAACTGGCGGCGCAGGATTTATTCCCGAAATCAGCGCCATTCGCGAAATGGAAGTAATCAGCGGAACATTTAATGCTGAGTATGGTCAAGCAATGTCTGGCGTCGTTAACAGTGTTACACAAGATGGTTCTTCAGAATTTCACGGAACGGTCGGTGTCTATGTCGGTGATTATTTTACCAACCACACCGATGTATTTTTGAACTTGGACAAGTTGAATCTTACCCGCACGTTAAATTACCAATTTAGTTTAAGCGGACCACTTCCGTTGGTGCCCAATCTAACATTTTTTACAACTGGCCGAATGCAAAATGAAGAAGGCCATTTGTATGGCAAGCGAGTGTATAATGTCTCTGATAGAGTGCCGACATTTCCGGACGAAAATAACAGAACAGTGTGGATCAACCACAATACTGGCGATGGTGCGATGGTTCCGATGAATCCCTTTAAAAAAATATCGCTTAACGGTAAACTTACCTACGGAATTGATGCGTGGAAACTCAGTTACAGTGGATTTTGGGATAAAGCAAACTGGAAGTCCTATGACCACTCATTCCGATGGACTCCCGACGGCATTATGACGCACTACAGTGAAAATTGGATGCAGAATGTCCAACTCAACCACGTGTTAGGTCAGGCAACGTATCACTCATTGAAAATATCCTTGAGCAAGTATACCGGTAAGGGATACCTGTACGCTGACCCGTATGACCCGCGGTACGTTGACGAGTACCAAGGTCAACCGCTATCCAATTACACATTTCGTTCCGGAGGAAATCAAACATGGCGGTACGAAAATAAAAGTCAAACGCTGATTGGGCAGTACCAGATAACATCACAGATCAATAAGCAGCATAAAATTGGCGCCGGTGTTGAGGCACGACTGCATTCAGTCTTTGACCATGGCACCAATATTACCAATGCCTTAGTCGGGCAAGTGGACTCGTTAGGCAATCCGTTGTTTAAGATAACCTATCCGCGGCTTCATACCATTGGAAATCAGCAGTATGAGAAATATCCGTACGAAGCTTCGGCGTACATTCAGGATAAGATTGAATACGATATTATGATCATCAACGCAGGAGTTCGTTTTGATTACTTCAACCCCAATGCAAAACTGCTTGCCGATCTTCAAAACCCGATGAGAAATCATTTGTTTGATTCCATCAGCACGGTGTCCGGTAAAATTCCGAATCCGAAAGGACCGGCGGGAACGATGGTAGCCGCGAAAGAGAAAGTTCAAATCAGCCCGAGGTTTGGTATTTCATTTCCTATTACCGACCAAGGTATTATTCATTTTTCGTATGGTCATTTCTTCCAAATTCCGTCGTTCAACAACCTATACCAAAATTCAGAGTACCTTGTATCGCCGACAAATCGTTTGCAAACAACAATGGGAAATCCTGACATTGACGCGCAGCGAACCGTGATGTACGAACTGGGATTGCAACAAGCCTTCACAACAAATTTAAGTCTTGATTTTACGGTGTACTACCGCGATATCAGAAACTTATTGGGAATGGAAATTATCAAAACCCACGAAGGGTTTAACTATGCGCGCTTCATTAACCGAGATTACGGCAATGTACGCGGCGTCATTCTTTCACTCGAAAAACGGTTTGAAGATTATTACAGTATACGGGCTGACTATACCTACCAGATTGCCGAAGGCAATGCGTCTGATCCGTTATCGGTGTATTACAACAATCAAACCGATCCGCCAATTGAAACGAACAAAAAGGTAGTTCCATTAGATTGGGATCAACGCTCCACCCTCAATGTTACGATTAATGTCGGCGAACAGGGCGATTGGATGACGGGCTTCATTGTAAATTATGGTTCAGGATTTCCGTACACGGAAAGTCAACGTGTCAGCGGTGGTCTGCGTTTTGAAAATGGAGGATTGAAACCACCGACCTACAATGTGGATTTTCGTGCTGAAAAAACATTCGATTTCTTTGGCTTGCACGCTAATGCATTTGTGCTCATTTACAACGTTCTCGATATCAAGAACGAAATAAATGTGAATGATGCCAGCGGAAGAGCTAATGTTGATTTGTTTACTGACGAAGGGGGACCAATTTATGGTTTGAATACGCTGCAAGAGTATCTCAACAATCCAACTTCGTTTTCGGCACCGCGTAATGTTCGTGTCGGATTCAATCTTGTTTTTTAACAACACAGTAACCAGAGCATAAGTTATGAACGCACTGATGAAACAATGTACAACACGCACGGCAGTCATAGGCATGGTGGTGTTTCTCTTTTCCGGCATCGTGTGGGCGCAAGTTGATCCACAGCAAATTCACATGTTCAGAGAAGAACCGAAAGGAAACATCCAGTACCGTAAAAAAGGAATGCTGGAGGCAAATCTTGTTCGAACTGTTTACTCAAACGATGGACAAATTTCCGATTGGTTCAACGGTGTGAACCGTGGTCCTCACGGAGAGTGGCCCAAAGGTACCGGACATCGCAGTCTCGACGGTTTGGCGTTGCTTATTGGAGCAAAAGTAAAAATAGTCAATGTGCTTGGACAGGAGCAATATATCACCCCAATCGAATCTCAATATCGGGAAGAAATGGATGTTGACCCTGTTACCGGTGAAATTTGGGGACTGGAGCCGGTTCCCGGTTATGTGAATTCCTCTGCTACCATACCCGCTATTAGTGTTGATAAAACGTCGTTTCCTGAGAAGTGGCCACGCTCGTTGTTTTATGACTTGTATAAAA
>JBFMDF010000052.1:0-10388 GCA_040753935.1 Bacteroidota bacterium
CGGGAGGCGATTGTATTTGAAAATTATAGAAGGCATCGGCATGCTGTTTTGCAAAACCAACTTTCACATACGCATCTACGGCGCGACAGAGGTACGCGGCACAGGGTACCGCAGAAAAATTAAGATCGACTAACAGATCAAATCGCTGACCGAGAAGACGTTGGAGAACCGACTGCTTGGGAAGGAAAAACACATTGGTCTGTTCTTTTCCTGCCGGAACGATGGTTGTTTGAGCAAACGCCCGTGTCAATTCTTCGTTTGTGTCGGGAACTACAAGCGTCATTCTATTACCGTAAAATTTTTCACGCAGCAAACGGACAATGGGAAGCGCCACAGGATGGTAGTTTCGGTTTTCCGGTAAGATCACCAGCGCGGTGCGGGCATTGGTAAATGCATTTGAGAAGTGAACAGATTTTGCCGCCTTCATGCGAACAAAGAAGCGCGCTGTCGTAATTCCGATATTTCGTCTGAGTGTATCGAACATGGGGGATCGTTTCTTCGACCGTAAAGTGCAAAAGGTTTTTGAGAATTGCAAGAAGCGCCGGATGTTTCAGTGTGTAGAAGAATGTAAATGATGAAGTGCTGACTTGGTATGTCTCCTGACGACGATGGGTCGCGGTGCAAGGAGAGTAACACTCACTTCAGCATCTTCAAGAACTCTTCTTCTGAAAGTGTCGGTATGCCCAACGCTTTTGCTTTTGCCAATTTTGAACCGGCATCTTTTCCAACAATAACGTAATCTGTTTTGGAAGTGACACTCGAGCCGGTTTTTCCGCCGAGCGATTCTATTTTTTCTTTCGCCTCGTCCCGGCTCATACTTTCTAAACCACCGGTAAGCACAAATGTTTTGCCGGCAAACGGTGAGTTGGTGCTGACCTTTTTCTTTTCCGCCTTCATTTGCACGCCGGCTCTTGTCAGTCGTTCTATCAATTGGCGGGAATGTTTGTCGTTGAAAAACCGAACAACGCTTTCGGCAATTCTTGGTCCAATTCCTTCAACAGATTCCAACTCTTCCTGCGTTGCACGCTGTAATTTTTCGATGGAAGGGAAATTGTCGGCAAGCAGTTTCGCCACCCCTTCACCGACAAATCTAATTCCGAGCCCGAACAGCACACGGTGGAATGGTAACTGTTTACTTGCTTCAATTCCATCTAAAAGATTCTGCGCACTTTTTTCTCCCATCCGTTCCAGCGAAGCAATTTGCTCTTTTTTCAAGTCGTAGATGTCGGCAACGTTGTGAATAAGTCCCTGTGAAACCAGCAAGTCAATAATTGCTTCTCCCAGTCCTTCAATATTCATCGCACGCCGTTGTGCAAAATGTTCTATTCTGCCGCGTACTTGCGCCGGACATTCAAAATTTTCGCAGTAGTATGCCGCTTCGCCCTCAGGTCTGAAAATTTTTGCTCCGCACTCGGGACATTTGGTAGGAAATTTGAAAGGGGAGGAATGTTTTGGACGCTTGCTGATATTGACACCGCTGACTTTTGGAATAACATCTCCTCCTTTTTCCACATACACCGTATCGCCGATGCGAATGTCGAGTTCTTTGATGTAATCTTCGTTGTGAAGTGTGGCTCGACTGACGGTAGTGCCGCCGACAAATACCGGTTGTAATTCCGCTACCGGCGTTATTGTTCCCACTCTGCCGACTTGTAGTGTAATATCTTTGAGTATGGTTTCAACTTTTTCTGCAGGATATTTGTACGCAATTGCCCAACGGGGACTCTTTGCTACTGCTCCAAGTTCTTCCTGTTGTTCCAGCGAATCAACTTTTACCACTACACCGTCAATGTCGTAGGGTAGTGAAGCGCGTTTTGTTCCCCACTCATCGCAGTATGCCTTTACGTCGGCAATAGTGTTGCAAAGGCGGATATGTTCGTTGACGACAAAACCAAGTTTTTTGAGTAGTTGCAGGTTGTCGTAATGACTTCGTAACGGAATGTCTGTTGTTCGCAAGTAGTACGCGAACATGCTAAGTTTGCGTTGGGCAACAATTTTCGGGTCTTGAAGTTTAAGAGTGCCGGAAGTGGAGTTTCGCGCGTTGACGAATGTCTTTTCACCCAGTTCTTCCTGTCGCCTGTTCATCGCTTCAAAATCTTTTTTTGTCATAAAGATTTCCCCCCGCACTTCGAAATTTTTCGGCAGTCCACGACCGGATGGTACCCGCAGGGGAATGGAGCAAATAGTTTTCAGATTGTTGGTGATATCATCTCCTTGTGTTCCGTCTCCGCGTGTTGCGCCGCGGACAAAAATTCCATCGCGGTAGAGAAGACTGATGGCAACGCCGTCAATTTTTAATTCTGCGACAAATCGATATGACTGACCGCCGAGCAGTTCTTTTACGCGTCTGTCGAAATCCAGTAATTCTTCTTCGTTGTACGTATTTGCCAACGAAAGCATTGGCACTTCGTGAGTAACGGTCGGAAACTCTTTTGTTGGTTCGCCGCCGACACGTTGAGTGGGAGAGTCCGGTGTTATCAGTTCCGGATATTGCCGTTCAAGTTCGATCAATCGTTGCATCAATTGATCGTACTGGTAATCCGAAATTGTTGGTTGCGACAGAACGTAGTAGCGGTAATCGTGTTCGTGCAGTTCTTTACGAAGTCGCTCGACTTCTTTACGTATAGAGGCTGGAATGCTCATTGGTTGAGATTTTTTGTGGTAATGTGAAGGTGGCGAATTCTCTCACCTTTCTTGCCCAATGGCTTCAATTGAACATTGTTTAGATACAACGTGATGGCTGATGCGTCATCAGCGGAAAAACGAAACTCATTTTTTGCGCTGTAGGTTCGGTATCGCCCCTTCAGCAGATATCCCGTTCTGGGGGGAAGTGAATCCCTGATGATGGTAATCCAAACAGAGTCCGACGCCACTACACGAAGAAAAAGAGATTCAGGTTCTGCCGGAAGTGTTGTAGCGACTGCAGTGGTATCGAGAGTATCTATCGCTATCGGTATAGTATTTTGTTCTTGCTCTTTTACGACTTCACGAAACGGCGCTTCTTCAACGTGTGCATTGTTTGCCGAAGAACTGATGGAATCTAACAGAGCTACGCCGAATAACGCCGCCAGAACAAGAACGCCAGCAATCATTACTGCATGACGTTTCTTTTTCTCTTGTTCAATGTGTTTGTGCGTGTCGGGAGACATATTGAATGTTGTCGGCGACTCAGCGGCGGAGGAAGGTTCGGAATATTTTTTTGACACGAGTAGGTCGTATTTGTACAACACCTCGGATGTGCTCAACCCTATTGTTTCCGCATAGGATTTGATGAATGCCCGAAGATACGTTTCCGGAAGAACATCAAACGCCCCTTGTTCTATTGCTTCGAGATATTTGACGTTGATACGCGTTTTCTTGGCAATCTCAGCAAGAGTAATTCCTCTTGCTTCCCGCTCTTTCCGTAGTTCGTCGGAAAATGTGTTCATGGGGTTGGTGACAATCTTGTTTTACAAAAGATAAAAAAAATAGAGGCAGGCTACAACGGTTGATTTTGCTTATTGGTATGGGGTGCATCCAGCACCTCGCGAACTTTTTTAGATAGTTCTTCAATTTTATACGGCTTCTGTAAAAATCCATCGATACCTTTGGCGAAGTCATCTGTTCCTAAAATGTCGTCGCTATAGCCGCTGGAAACAATGATTTTGCAGTGCGGATACCTGGCTTTGATTTTTTGAAATACTTTTTTCCCGCTCATCTTCGGCATATTCATATCAAGAACGACGAGATCGAACTTTCGTCGTTTGGAAAGAATGGACAACGCCTCTTTCCCTTCAGACGCGGCGGTTACCTGATATCCGAGGTCTTTGAGCATGGTTTCCAGCGTGATGCGGACAAACTGTTCATCATCAACAATGAGCACCGATTCCGATCCGCCGACGATTGTTTTCTTCGATGGAATAAAAATTTCGGCGGGCACATTATCATGGAGAGGGAAAGTGAGAAAAAACGTTGTTCCTTTTTTTTCTTCACTGGTAAAAGAAACCGTGCCGTTGTGCGAGCGTACTACACCGTACACCACCGACAGACCGAGTCCTGTACCTTTTCCCTGTTCTTTTGTTGAAAAGAACGGGACAAAAATTTGCTGCTGCACCGCTTTTGTCATTCCGATGCCGTTATCGGCGATCTTGATAGTAACGGAGTGCTCTGTCGTTGTATCAACAATCGTTTCGATGGTCAGTTTGCCGCCGTTCGGCATCGCGTCGCGTGCATTGATGAAAATATTCAGCAACGCCTGTTGTATCTGTCCTTCATCGCCATTGATGATGGCAGGAGTGGTAGAAAAACTTCTTGTAATTTCAATCAGCGGTTTTACACTCGGTTCAAAAATCCGCAAGGTTTCTTCTAACACGTTGTGAATGTCGATGGGATGAAATTCTACCGGTGTTCTACGTGCAAATGTCAGTAATTGGTTGGTCAGCGATTTGCCGCGGGTGGATGCTGTTTCAATGATATCCACAAATGGATACAGCTTGTTGCGCTTCGACATTCGTCTGCGCATGATTGATGCCGCGCCCATGATGGAGGTGAGAATGTTGTTGAAATCGTGAGCGATGCCGCCGGCAAGATTTCCGATGCTGTCGATCTTCTGTGCCTGCATAATTTTTTGTTCGAGACGTTTCTTTTCTGTTATGTCGCGCACCAAACAGCGCATCAGCACCGGCGTGCCTTGCTCATCGTACACTAACGAGGTATTGACCGAAACATCAAGCAGCGTGCCGTCTCGTTTGATCATCTGTTCTTCACTGCCGCGAATTTCCTGTTGATGTTTGAATGCATTCTCAATCATCTCTTGAATCTGTTGCTGCATTTCCTTCGGGTAGAGATGGGTGAGCGGTTTGCCGACGAGACTTGTTTTTTCGTAGCCGAGCAACTGCGCTTCCGTACGGTTGCTGCTGACGATGATACCGTCGCGATTTACAATGTGGTACATATCGGGCGAATTCTCAAATAAGTCAACGTACCGCTCTTCGGATTCCCTTAACTTATCGAAGAGATGAGCGTTGTTGAGCGCGACGCCAATTTGATTGCTGAAGGCAGAGATAAGGTTTGTTTTTCGTTCCGAGAAAAACTCTTTTGATGTACTTGCCAGCAGTAATACTCCTTCGAATCTACCGGCAACTTTCAAAGGAACAGATACCCACGAGCCGATATTCAAACGTTGAATTGTTTCGTGAAAGAGGATACCATCGGTGCTATTTGTTTCTTCGTTTGTTCTAATTTCTGAAATCCACTCTAAAAATGTTTTTACCGACAGCATTTTATCGGAAAAGAACCCCGTTGTTGCCCCGTAGGAATTTTTCAAGACAAGTCGTTCGCCCTGCAACACGTAGAGCCAACCATACTCCGATTTGACAACGTTTGTCACACTCTGAAGGATGTTGCCGAAGATGTAGTTGAGGTTGATAGATTTGCTGACGACTTGCGAAACGGTATTTAACGCTTCAAGTTCACGGCGTTGCTCTTCCAACTGTCTGCCGTACTTCAACGAAAAATAGACACTGGCAAACCCAATGATGCCCACCGTGAGAATACTGACGAAATCGAGAAACCCCAGTTCTTTTTGGAGAAGAATGTTGGCGGCAATGATTGTTACCATGATAACGACCACGGCAGTGGAGGCAACAATCTGCGCTTGTTCAACGAGTCCAAGGTTAAAGGTAAAGGAACGGAGTCGTTGAAAGATTTTTTTCATTGGATATACAAATCTGTTATGTGTCATACAATGACGTTGAAGCGTTGCATCATTGTCATTCTAAACTGCGTCGCAGTTCACGGGACCGGCGAAGTTTTCCTTCTACGGTAGCCAGCAGCATCTCCGCATCAATTGGTTTTGTTAGGTAATCGTCGGCGCCGAGCTTTTTTCCTGTTCGGATAAGCACATCCTGATCGAGTGCGCTTAAAAAGATAAACGGTGTTGCAAGAAATTTATCGATGGAACGGAAGCGTTCGTAAAATGCAAAGCCGCTCATATGTGGTTTGGTAAAGTTGACGTCACACAGCACAATATCCGGCGTCATAGTGTCGAGAAGATTGAGCGCTTCTTCTCCGGAAACGGCAGTGAAACAATAATATCCCGCGTCATTCAGCATGCTTTTGATAACCTCTAAAAATGCTTCATCATCATCCAAGACTAATACCGAACCTTTTGCCTGTAACGATTGAATCAATTGAAGAATCTTTGGTTCAAGGATACGCTGTTCCTGTTCAGTGATGTGAAATTGCTTGCGGAGCGGTTCAAAATTTGTTATTCCTTTTCGCCACGCGTCGCGAATAGCGTTCATATAACAACTGATGCGAACCGTTGTTTCGATATCGAGATGCTCTTCAGGTGTGATGGCAAATGTTTCCCGCATTGAATCAATGCGTCCTTGTTCTTCATCGGAAATGAATCCGTCTTTCCAAATTTCCATCAGCAGTGTACGATACGCTTCCAACGCTGCGGCGGTGCGTTTTATTGTTTGATGTGGCATTGAACGTGGTGCAACAGTTGCTTGCTGAGGTTTTGATGTCGCAACCGGTTGTGCAGATGTTGCCCGTTCAGCAGAAGGCGGTTGTGCAAGCTGTGAGGGAGGATATTGTTGTGTTTGTTGTACAATTGGTTTCTCTTCTTTTGGCAGAGGTAACGGTACGTGTTGTTGTACAAGCTCTGCCGGTTTTGCTTCGTTTGCTTTCCGTTCCGCTTCTTCACGCGAGAAACCTTGTGCTTCCATTAATGAAATGACTCGCTCTTTGTACGCTTTTGCATACACGTTTTTTATATCAAGCTCAAAAATCCTGTTGATATATCGCATCGCTTCGTCGAACTTACCGCTCTTAATTTCTTTGTCGGCAGTGCGAAGAAGGTCGCTGATGGTTTTCTGTTTTTCAATCATACACTTCCGGTCTCCGTTAATTCTTTCATCACAGCTTCACGGGCTATATCCGTCGGGAACGGAGTTCCAGTAAATAGTTGGAATGCTGTTGCTCCTTGACCGAGCAACATCTCTACTCCGTTGATTATTGTTGCTCCTGCGTTTTCGGCAATCTGCAATAACGCTGTTTGTATTGGATTGTACACGACATCGAACACAATCTGCCGGCTGTGAAGTGTTGCGTGTAACGGAAGCGGATGAGTGTTGATGTTCGGTTTCATCCCCAGTGACGTGGTGTTGATGATGAGTGTCGCATCTTCTATAGCGGTTCGCACTGATTTCGCGTCGTTCAGGAAACGAAATTCTGTTGACGGAAATCGCCGGTTGAAATCGTTAGCAATTGCCTGTGCGTGTTCTGCTGTGCGGTTGAGTAGTGTTATTGTTGCCGGAACAACATATTTTGCGAGTGCATAGACCGTTGCCCGAGCGGCACCACCTGCTCCAAAAATGACGACATTGCTCTTTGTAATTTTGTTTTCGTACGGTTTTAATGAGAGAACAATGCCGTCAACATCGGTATTATAGCCGGTCAACCTGCCGCCATTATTGACGATAGTATTGACTGCGCCGATTACCGATGCATCTTCCGTTACCTCATCAATAAGTGAGATGACAGCTTGCTTATACGGCACCGTGACATTTGCTCCTCTGAAATTCATTGTGCGTAGGGAAGCAATAAGATTCGGCAGCATATCTGGGATAACATCCATCACGCCGTAGGTGTAATTCAGATGTAATGATTTGAATGCCGTGGTGTGCATGACCGGAGAAAGTGTATGAGACAATCGGTGACCGATAATTCCAAGCATGTACTGATTTTGTTGGTGGCTCTGTGTCGTCATGGTAACTCAATATACTTGAAAAGAAATAAAAAAACCTAATTCTGAGGAATTAGGTTTTTGAATGCAAGATTGAAAGATAGTATTTGCTAGGATTGCAGTAAAGCGGCAAATTCTTTAATTGACTTTACTCCTTTGAACTCGATTTCCATTTTCTTGCGGAGTTCGGGATTTAGTTTCAGCGCCATTTTCAGTGATTCAACGGCGTCCAGATTTCGTTCCATTACAAACAGTACTTTTGCCCTGCTGTAGTATGAATCGGCAAATGTGTCTTTCAGTTCGATGGATTTGTTTAACGCTTTCAGGCTTTCCTTTAAGTAGCCCATGAAGAACAACGTATCGCCATAATCGTACCACGCTTCGTAATTATCTGGCGAGAGTTGAACCACCATTTTGTAACTCAGCAAACATTCTTTGAATTTCCCGAGATTGAATTCTGCATCAGCTTTGGCGTACCACAGTTCTGGATATTCCCGACAGATTTCGAGAGCGCGGTTGTAGTCATTCAATGCTTTGCGATATTGTTCCATAGCATCGTAGCAACTACCGCGACCGAAATATGATTCATAGTGTTTGCTGTCGTACCGAATGGCAAGCGTGAAACATTTGATTGCTTCCTGATAATTACCTAACTCTTCGTAGGCATTTCCTAGATTATGTAACGCCGGTACATCTTTCGGCTCGTAGCGGAGCGTTTGCTTGTAACATTCAATGGCTTCTTCTATCCGGCCAAGTAGTGCCAGCACATTTCCTTTATTGTACCAGGCCGCCGGAAAATCTTCTTTAATGGCAAGCGCCATATCATAACTATCGAGCGAGCGCTCATGCCTACCCAACCTATTTAACACAATGCCGCGATTGTACCATGCATTGAGGTTGTAGGGATCGAGATCAATATGCTTATCATAATATCTCAGTGATTCTTCCGGTCGATCCATCAAATCGTAACAAAAGGCAAGTTCAAACAGAATGTCAGGGTTTTCAGGGTCTTCTGATTTTAAGAACAGGAGTATCTCCAGCGCTTCATCCAGACGATCCATCTTTTCAAGAATCACTGCCTTGTTCAGTAATGCTTCGGTGTCACCCGGGTTGAGAATTAACGCCTTCTCAAAATCGTGTAACGCTTCTTCATTGCGATTAGAATTGTCGAGTGTAATACCTCTGTTGATGTAGAGGTCGCTGTCGTTTGGGTTTAGTTGAATGGCATGATTGTAGCACTCCAGCGCTTCCTCGTATCGGAAGAGGTTATTCAGAATCATTCCTTTTCTCATCCATCCGTCAGAGGAATAGGGAGCGCATTCGATGAGTTGAGCGGCAAATTCAAGTGCTTCTTCGTATTTCTCTTTTTCAAAATAGTAATTAATGATCTGTTCCAGCGCTTCGATGTTCTTCAGTCCGTTTTCGCCTCGACGGAGCAGTTCTTTGAAACGCTCGATATCCTCGGCTTTATCTCTGCGAGGAGAAGAATCCCCTTCAAAATCATCATCAAAATTATCGTGGTCGTACGTGGACATTGCAAACTGCGGTTGTGAATGAAAGGAAGTAAACTGCTTTAATTAACAAAAAATGAGGGCTGAAGTCAATAATTCTGTTGTTAACAATTTATTTTCTATGAAAAATGCTTAAAATAGACGAAATTACAATTGTTTGCTTTTCCTGAATTCGGTCATTACCTTTGTTTCAACTATTACTTGAAGGGATTCTGTGACTCACCAGCGGATTAAAATTACCAGACTCTCTAAGGCAACCGCCGATATTCCCTTGCCAACGTACGCTACCAACGGTTCTGCCGGCATGGATATTTATGCGGCTATTGAACAAGACTTAGAAATTAAACCGGGAGAAACAGTTTTGATTCCGACAGGTTTTTCTATCGAATTACCTCATGGCTTTGAAGCGCAAATTCGTCCGCGAAGCGGCTTGGCAGTGAAGCATTCGATTGGAATTATGAACTCACCCGGAACAATTGATCCTGACTATCGCGGTGAGGTGAAAATCATCTTAACAAATTTTGGTCAGCAGAACTTTACTGTTCGTCGCGGTGATAGGATTGCACAGATGGTTATTGCGCGTTACGAACGGATTGTGTGGGAAGAGGTGCATCAACTTTCTGAAACACAGAGGGGAAGTGGTGGATTTGGAAGTACGGGTATTTCTCAATAAAAATAACGGAACACTTTATGCCGAGACACAAGAAAGAATCTCGACCTGTTCAGAAGAATGATACTGGACAGAGCACCGCGGTTACTGCTTCACCACTGGACATTGTGGTCATTACCGCTGGGCTTGTATTGTTAATTGCGCTGTTGTACAAACTGGAACAGTTTATGTCACCAGCGTTGATCTTTGGAGTCATCATTGTATTGCTGTATCCGTTACGTGATAACAGAGTAGCAAAAAATATCATGTTGCTTGCCATGGCGTTATTTGTCTTGTGGTTTTTTTATACAGTAGAGGAAATTCTCGCGCCATTTATTCTTTCTTTATTTTTTGCGTACTTGCTGCATCCCATTGTCACGAAATTGGAAACAGCGTGGAAAATTCCACGCTGGACATCGGCTGTGTTTATCATCTGTTGTGCGATTGCCATTGTTATTATTCTTCTTGTACTGGGTTTGCCACACATTATCGCACA
>JBFMDF010000053.1:0-10384 GCA_040753935.1 Bacteroidota bacterium
CTCTTGAGTATTCCCACGCACGAACAGTAAACTCAACGGTTTGAGAACCTCCCGTAATCGATTTTTCTTGTATCTGCCCTTTCTTTTGCGAAGCGATTGCTGTCAAACGAAGCGGTCCTAATTGAAATCCCGCTTTAATACCAAACAGCGCCGAACTGCTGGAGACGAATGATGAATTGGTCGCCAGAGAGACGTTTCCTGCTTCCACACTTTGTACGATCTCATCTTCATAGCCGGTGTACTTAATGCGAAGTTGGTTTTCGTACTCAAATGTGCGTTGGGTGTTCCAATCGGCAAGAATGTTCAGTTTATCGCCAATGGTTCCGTTCACATTGATTTGCACTTCCTGTGCAAAGTCCGGCTCGTTTCTGGTGCTTCCATAGACGCTAATAGTGGATTGATCCTGCGTTGTGGTCCGGAATGCAGCACGAATATCCACCGCACCCGAAATAACAAGATTGATACGTGGTGGTCCGAAAATCGAAAACACAGGATTTGCCGGAACAGGAATATCAATGTTGGTGAACTGACCGAGAATATCGCCGAGGTCACTCTTCTTTTTCTTTCCTTCATCTTCTTTCGCAATCAGTTCCTGAAAATTTTGACGGAAGTCCGACTGCGTGCGGAATTTGACGTATTCCTCCAGCGGCATTTGGATCGGAATCTTAATATCCTTCCCGTTCACCATTTCGCGAATGATGACATACCGTCCCGTAGAATCAAGTTTCACTTCACGCTGTACGACGGGAGGGGATTTGAGGTAGAAAGGATTTTGAAGCGGAGATGCCTGCGCAATCGGTGAATCTTCATGCTGAAACGTGAACTGCCGTAAATATGTTGAATCCTGAATTTGATATGGTTTTGTCGTGTCCGAGTGAACAGCAGACGAATCAACCACTGTCGAATCAACAAGAACAAACGGAATCGGTTCGTCCGTTTTCATTCCATACGCATCGTGCGGTGACAGAACAAAAGCAGACGATCCTACAGCGGCTATGCCGATAATCCAGATGCCAATAGCTTTACGCAAAGATCGCAACGTTAATTGTGAATGTGTAAGATGTTGAGATTTGGGAAAACAATCCGATGCACCAACGGCATCAAATACTCCTCGATATATTCAACTCAAAAAAACAGTAGCAATATCGTTCGTGATTGTTCTCCTTACTGTGACATGGTGTAAAACGGTGGTCATGGATAACTGCTTAAAAGTAGAGAAATATGGCATAACTTTCAACTATTCAATCAATTTCTGTTGTTTTCCGGTTCCATCGGTGAGTACGGTACCGCTGGTTTGCTTCAGTTTTGCATCAAACTGATCCAATCTGCGCGCGGCATCATCGAACTTGTTCTTAGCGTTGTTCAAATGCTTGCCGACAGTTTCAAAATCGTCCGCGAACTTTTCAAGGTCAACCTGAAGGCGCGAAAGATTTTGGATGATTTCTTTTGCGCTTTTCTCCACTTCCATACCGCGGAAACCAAGAGCAATGACCTGCAATTGTGCATAAAAGGTATTGGGCGATACGGCAAACACTCTTCGCTGTGCACTGTATGCATAAAGATCATTTGTATCGCCAAATACTTCATTCTTAATGACTGTTTCGTAGTAGATGTTTTCCGCGGGAATGTACATCAACGCAAAATCAAAAGTTCCTTCGTCTGGCAAAATGTACTTCTGCGCAATTGCATCAATGTGCTTTTTCACGTCGGAAACAAATTGTTTATACGCCGTCTTCTTTTCCTGATCACTTTGTGCATCAATCATTTTCCTGAAATTTTCAAGCGGAAATTTCGAATCGATGGGAATGATGCCGTTTGCCGTGCGAATGATGGCATCGACAGCATTACCGTTGCGAAAACGGTACTGTGTTTCGTACGCACTTTGCGGAAGTACTTGCCGAAGAATATCTTCTAACAACAATTCACCCAGTCCGCCTCTCAGTTTCGGCGCCTTCAATAGTTCTTCCAACTTCGTCATACTCATGCCGAGTTGTTTAATTTCTTCTCCGGCTTGCATCAATTGTCCTTGGCTTCGTTGCAATTCCTGAATGACACGTGCCGCATTATCTAACCGTGAACCGATGGTACTGGTTTGCGCCGACAGTTGCTGGTTGAACTGCTCAGTCGTCTGTTTTAACGATTCGCGCAACACCGACAGTTGACTGTTGATGTTTTCTGTTGTGGTTCGAAGACTTTCAAACACGACATCAGTATTGCTCTTCAATGTTTGTGCAACATCCAAACGGAGCGAATCAATCTGCTGTTGGATCATCAAATGCGATTGTTCGGTCGTTGATGACGATGGTTTTTTGAACAGCACAAGTGCAATCAGAACAATCAAAATAATCAATAAGATGACGATGAGAATTTCCATGTTATTGCGGTTTCGTGAAAAAGATGAAGAGCACAACTAACAGAATGCTGTACATCAGCACTCTGGCATAAAACATACTCCAATTTTTTATCGAATGCCATAGGTAAGATGCAAGAACTGTTGCGGCAACCAGACCGGCGGTCATGACTGCAACTTCAGGAACAGTCCGTGTCTTTCCAATGACAAACGATAGACTGTGATTGTTGAAAAACTGTCCGTAAATCACCAGGAGATGTCCTGCATACGCCACCAGCGATTCTGAACCGACAACGCTGACGATGGATTTTCCCGACTGATATACTTTCTCCCAGTACCACAACATCGCAAGCAGAATTACTACCATGCCGAGTCGAAGAAAGAAAAAACCGGGATTTGCTTTCCAGTAATTATGTTCGGGGTAGAGTGAAAATGGAAGCACATCGAAAATCAACGAGGCAACAATCATCACCACCGCCGCCACAAAAAAACGGATAAAAATTTTTCTCTCTTCAATCCGGACCTTCCACCACACCCATAATTGTGCTGTAATGCCACCCGCCAAGACAAATCCCATCCACGGAAAAAGCGGAAACTGCGAGCGATGTGCTGCCGTGAAGTAATTCGCAATCGGTTCCGGCAGAAGGTGATCGAGGTTTCTATCATACATCACCGGTGAACCAAAAATAAAAATACAGGCGAGAACAAGTACGGCGAGAAAATATTTTTTTTGTTCACGCATCAGCATTACCAACACCACCATCGTCAACAGTGATACCGCAATGGTATGAAGAACGTCAACTTTCCAGAAGACGCTCCACTCTTCCCAACTAATGGAGGTTAATTTGTTAAAGGAAAAGAACGGTAGATGCAACGCATAACCGACCGCCCAGATCTGCGCAATTCTTCCGAGTTGTTTCCAAAAAACCGGCGTGAGGTTTAAGTAATCATTCCATTTTCGCTGAGCAACAATGACGAATGAATACCCCGATGCAAACAAAAACGACGGCGCCACAAGTCCGTTAATGAAATTCAGGACGGTGAACCATGACTCTTCGCGCAATTCCGGCAGTAGAAAGGCGTTGAATACGTGCACTTCAATCATTACCAACACCGCCCAGCCGCGCAGAAGATCGATGTAAATGTATCGTTGCTTTTGTTGTGCCATTTAGTACGGACGAACAAGAAATAGAACAATGAAAATGCCTGCGGTGGCAAATTTCATTGCACGCGCAGAACGTTTATAGTTTGTTTTGAAATGGTACCAGCCGTAGGTGAACACCGTAATACCTCCGAAAATCAGGATGAAATACAACGTTGACTGTACAACAGAAAGCGTCGGAAGAATAATCTGCTGTAATCCCTTGTTGACAACTGAACCGTAGAGAATGACCAAATGCAACACGTAGATGAACAACGATTCGCGTCCCATGATTTGTGGAATTTGAGATTTGATTTTTACCGTATGTTCCGCAAAGAAGACGGCACTGGTGATGACGGCAACAAACCCGAGTCGCGCAACAATGATGAGCGGATTCACTTTCCATACATCGTGATGAGGATAGATGTTAAACGGAAGATTGACGACAACCAGTGAGAGTGTAAACGCCAGCACACCGATGACGACCGCATGTTGCATCAATTTCATTGCTTGCCGATGTTCTTTGGCGTTGATGAACAGCCAGGAGAAGATAACTCCGCAAAGCAGATACGCCGACCATGGAAACAGCGGAAACCATGAATTATTACCGCTGTTGAGATACGACACCAACCATAGAGGAAACATCTGTTTGAAATCGATCGACCACACAATCGGCGACAGAAAAATCACTGCCACTGCTCCTGTACCGACACACCAAATAAATCGCTTTTCTGTTTTCAATACGAGAATGGAGAGTTGCAAGATCAACAGTGTGGCGGCGATGCAGTGCAACGCATCCACCTGCTGCCACGTTGCAATTTCTCCTTCCGTTGCTACGGTAAGAATTTTTTGAAGCGAGAAGTACGGCAGGTGCAACGCGTACCCAATGAGCAGCAAACCAAGAAACTTTCCAATTCTCCGCCAGACATGCTGTGTTACTGAAACATGTTCTTGCCACTTTTTGAACGTTGAAATACCAAACGCCGTACCTGACGCAAATAAAAACATCGGCGCAATGAATCCATGAAAGAAATCGTGAACAAAAAAGAGGGTGTTCGAGCGGAGTTCAAAATCGAGCAGCGCATCAAACGTGTGCCCTTGAACCATGAACACCACGGCTAAAAAGCGGAGCAGATCAATAAACAGGTATCGTTGTTTGCTGTGCATGAAACATCAAAAAAATGTGCCTGACTTTCTTTCAATGGAAAAATTTTCTGGGATGGTTCACTGTGACGCTGACGCAATGACTTTTAACTTCTTCCCCACTGTTTCAAATGCATCAAGTGCATCATCGATATTCTTTTTCGACAGCGCCGCTGACAGTTGAACGCGCAAACGCGCTTCACCTTTCGGCACAACGGGGAACCACAATCCTTTCACATACACACCCGCTTTCAGCAGTGCTTTGCTCATTTCCTGCGCCAGCGATGCTTCGCCAAGCATGATCGGTACAATGGGATGGTCTCCTTCAAGAATGTGAAAGCCAAGCGCTTTTATTTCTTTTCTAAAATAGGCTGTGTTATCATGCAGGCGCCGTACAATAGATTTATCTTTCGTTAGCAGATCGAATGCAGCAATGCTTGCCATAACAACCGAAGGTGGAAGTGAATTGGAAAATGTATACGGCCGCGCTTTTTGGCGAAGGTATTCAATTAAGGTTTTACTGCCGCTGATATAACCGCCTAATGCACCACCGATTGCTTTGCCCAGTGTTCCGGTTAACACATCAACTTTTTTCAATACACCAAATTTTTCCGGCGTGCCGCGTCCCGTTTTTCCCACCACCCCAATGGCATGTGCGTCATCGATGAACAGGATAGCATGATACTTTTGTGCAAGTTCAACAAGCGCCGCAACATGCGCATAACTTCCTTCCATGCTGAACACGCCGTCTGTGGCAATGATTCTGAACCGATACTCTGTGTTTTTATCCGCTTCGAGCAGTTGTTCCAAATGAGCAATATCGTTGTTTTTGTAGATTTTTTTTTCCGTGGTTTCCGGTCTGCACAGACGCATACCGTCGATGATGCTGGCGTGATTCAACGCGTCGGTGTAAATGACATCGTTGTAATGTTCATATCCGAGTTTTTCATTCGTGAGCGAGGCGAAGAACGCATTGTTCGCAGCAAATGCAGAGGAGAATAAAATAGTATCGTCGGCACCGACGAATTTTGAAATTTTTTTCTCTAATTCAAGATGAATGGTCTGCGTACCGCAGATGAACCTAACGGACGCCATCCCATATCCGTATTCTTTAATCGCTTCAATTGCCGCCTTTTTTACTACAGGATGATTTGACATTCCTAAATAGTTGTTCGACGCCAGCATGATAACGCTCTTGCCGTTCACTTTCACCACGCCGGCTTGGGGAGTTGAGAACGGGGTCTCATATTTGTAGGTGTTTGCTTCGTGAATGCGTTGAATTTCACTCGCTAAAACGTTGTCGTAAAGCATGATGATATCTTCCTTTGAAAAAAGTTAGTTACAGAAACATCTGAAAAATCCATCCAAAGGATCCTTCGGATGATTCTACTGAGATTGTCACACTTCGACTCCGCTCAGTGTGACTTTTGCTCGTTTACAAACAATTTTTCAGATGTTTTTTACAGTATTGATGGTACGCAAAGATACAAAATAGTCTTGCTGAGCGAGTCCCGATGTATCAGGACAAGCCGAAGCATAGGATGTTCTCTCGTAGCATGAGTTACAGAATATCCTTCTCTTTCAGAGCGGAGCCAAGAAGCAACAAGAGAATTTAGGCAAAAATATTTTCTCATATATTTACTACCCTACATACTGAAGCCCATTGCTACATTGCTTTCACCAACCGAATCGCAAACGACCCATCAATTCCATGCCTGTGCGGATATGTTTCAACATATCCGTCAGGATGCACAAGTTTCTCATTGACATAATGCGACGCGTGGTCAATGTCAAATTCAGGATGGGTCGTTAAAAATTTTTTTATGAGATCAAAATTTTCTTCCGGTTCAATAGTGCAGGTGCTGTACACCAACGCTCCACCCGGTTTTACCAACCGCGCGGCGTTTTCCATCAACGCCTTCTGACTATTGATGACTTCGATGATGTCACGCAATTCACGTTTTATTTTGATATCGGGTTTCTTTGACAACACGCCTAAACCGGAACAGGGGGCATCAACGAGTACCTTATCAGCGGGTTCGGTATCAAATTCACTACCGTCGGCAGCAACATAGTCAACATTAGTAATGCCCAGCCGTTCGCACGCCGTTTTCACCAAATTCAATCTCGTTTGATATTTATCCACTGCAACAATGGCCCCTTGATTCTTCATCACTTCGCCAAAGAACGTCGTTTTCCCTCCGGGCGCCGAACAGAGATCAATCACCCGTTCGCCCGGTTTTACATTCAACAGCGAAGCGGCTATGCCTGCGCTTTCATCTTGAACAGTAAAAAATCCGCGGCGAAAAATTTCGGTTTGAGAAATGTTCGTCAGATTTGCCGTACGAAGGAACATTGGAAGGTAGGGTGAACACTCGTACGAAATATGGTGCAGATCAAACATCTTCATAAAATCGTCGATTGATGTTTTCAGGGTATTGATGCGAAGCGTCAACCCCGGTTTCTGATTCTGCGCCTCGAGCAACTTTTCCGTTTCATAGAACCCAAATCGGTTCATCCATCGTCGTACCAGCCATAGCGGATATGAATACATCGTGGAAAGATACAACGCCGCGTCGTTCTGCACGTCGGGGTAATGAATGCCCTCTTTGTTACGGATAATGTTGCGGAGAACGCCATTGACCAAACCTCCGGCTTTTTCGCCGCGAACTCGTTTGATAAACTCCACTGCTTCATTCACGGCGGCGTGATCCGGAACTTTGTCCAAAAAAAGAATTTGATACAACGCCGCCCGAAGCGTATTCCGCACTGTTACTTCCGCTTTTGAGAAATTCCCGTGGAAAAATCCATTCAGCACCCAATCGAGTTTGGATTGCCAGCGCAACACGCCATGGACAATTTCGGTGAGCAGTGCTTTATCAAAATCGTTGAATTCATTCGAGCGTAATTCCGAATCAATCAATTTGTCGAGGTACGAATCAGTTCGTTCAACACGGTTGAGAATTTTCACCGCCGTTCCCCGCACGCCACTGAACAGCATTCGTTGTTCGCTTTTATTTTCTTGTAGTTCAGTTGTTTCCATAATAATGTATTTTTTTGCTGAATGGTCTTCCCTTCGTTTAGCCCTCTCGAAATTCTACAGCGGCATCCCTCGTTTGCGACGCTCTTCGCTGGTGAGATCGAAAATTTTTCGAAACAGCGTCTCTTCATACTCACTCAACGTAACGTTGCGACGCTTCATCACTTTACGCGCCACGTCAATCGCTTTATCCGCATTGTACGTCGTAAATGTTTCTCCTGCCGCTCCCCAGGAAAACGAGGGAACGTACTTGGGTGGAAATCCTGTCCCGAAAATGTTGCTCGATACGCCTATGACTGTTCCTGTGTTAAACGTTGAATTAATTGCTGTTTTGGAATGGTCACCAATAGTAACACCAACAAATTGCTCTCCACTGTTCACCGGCTCCCCCTGAACGTACACTTTCACCGGACTGTAATTGTTTTTCAAGTCGCTGGTCACCGTTCCCGCACCGCAGTTGACCCACGCGCCAAGATACGAGTGTCCAAGAAATCCATCATGCTGTTTGTTTGAGTAACTGTGAATAATTGATGCTTCTATTTCGCCGCCGACTTTGCACACAGGACCAATGCTTGTGTTGTGATAAATTTTTGCACCTACCTTAACAACAGAATGATCGCCAATGTATGCCGGACCCGCGATGTACGAAAAAGGAAGAATGGTAACATGGTTGCCGATGAAGACCGGTCCTTCTTCGGCATCGATGACCACGCCGGGCTGCACAACCGTTCCTTCACCGATAAAAATGTTTTTTTCATTCAGTAAATAAACTCCGGGATATTTTTTGAATTTTGGTTTACGGTTACGCTGGTTGTGTTTCAACACGGCAAAATCGGATCGCAATTGGTTGCCGTTGTGTTTAATTAAATCCCACGGATAGTGAATCAGTGTAACATCTGTTTGCTGGACTTTCAAGCCGTCGAAATCTGAAATCGAATACGTTCCGTTGAGAGCATGTTCTCGAAGAGTCCTTTGGATCAGTTGTTTCAATGTGGTCCCACTTACGCGCACCGCAACAACGTGATCGTTATTCACATACACAACATTTTCTTCACCGCGCAGAGGAATCTTCTTCGCACATTCGTCGTCAACAATCGCACGTCCGTTGATAAACAGTACATTCTTTTTCGAAGAATGCTCCGCATCCGTCATGCGGTTGACCGAGAGACCAGGATTCCGAAGGCGCATGTAATCTGCAAGATAAGATCGGCAATGGAGCGTTACTTCCGCATTGGGATAATAGCGCTGAACTTTTTCCTTCAGCGATAGAATGCCGCATCGTAGGTTGAATGTCGGCCGGAAATAGACAAGCGGAAGAAGGCGGGTATAGTACATGTCTTCGAACAGACAAATCTGAGTCGTCATAAAACCTCCAAGGTGCTACGAGTTGCTTTTTGTCAATACCTGCACAGGTTGTAACCATTTGCAAGGTTCGTACGAAAACAAAAAACGGAATGCATAAGTGATACATTCCGTTTTTCTATGTTCAGTGCATAAAAAAAATTATGCTGTTGCTGCTGCCTTCTTCGCATACTTCTTGTTGAATCGCTCAACACGACCGGCAGAGTCAATCAGCTTTTGTTTTCCGGTATAGTATGGATGACACGCAGAGCAGATTTCGACGTGGATGTTACCAACCGTCGAGCGGGTTTCGAATGTGTTCCCGCAAACGCAGGTAACGACCGCTTTTCTGTATTCTGGGTGAATATCTTTTTTCATGGAATTCTTTCTGTTAATGATTGAATTGCACTACAAATATAGCGAAAGAAGCGCGGAGTTGCAAGGTGTGATTCTGAAAAGAAACAATGCCGTTTATTAATTCTTTCCGTTTTGCGCTAATTGACGAGCTTTTTTATACAACCGCACATTTCGCTGATGCTCTTGGTAACTTTTGGCAAAACGATGACGACCGTTGTTATCCGATACAAAATACAGGTATGAATGCTTTGCCGGATAGAGCGCCGCAAGTATGGACTGCCGGCTCGGATTGTTGATAGGCCCCGGAGGCAAACCGTACCGAAGATACGTATTGTACGGCGAATCAACTTTCAAATCATTTCTCGTCAATCGTCTTGGAACATGAGAGACAACATACTGCACGGTCGGATCCGCCTGCAACGGCATACGAAGGCGCAGACGATTGTAATACACACCTGCAATGATCGGACGTTCATCATCATACACTGCTTCTCCTTCAACAATCGATGCCATTGTAAGCACCTCGTTGAGCGTAACTTCCAACTGTTTCATCCTCCGTTGAAGCGAATCGACAAAAAACGCTCTGAATTCTGTGATCATCTGTTGGATAATTTGTTTTTCGTCATCCTGCCAAAAAAACTCATACGTTTCCGGCATCAGGTACCCTTCCAGCGACGACGAATGATGCGGATAGATACCGATCAGTGACGTATCGCGCAGCAATTCCATAAATCGAACGCTATCAATACCGATATGACGTTTAAGGATACGCGCGTACACTGTCGACCGTAACCCTTCTGGCAATGTTACTGTTGTACTGATGCTCGAAAACCCCTGTGCAATATCATTTAAGATTTCACGATTGCTCACGCCGCTCACAAAACTGTACTTGCCGACACGCATGGAATGCGTTACACCTAACAAGCGTCCGGCAAGATTGAATGGTATTTTGCCGAAAATAATTCCCTTCTCATACAATGAATCAACAACGCTGGAAAACGATTGTCCTTTG
>JBFMDF010000054.1:0-10378 GCA_040753935.1 Bacteroidota bacterium
CGCTGAAAGTTGTACAGGAAGGAAAAATAAAATTTTATCCGGAGCGTTTCACAAAAATTTATGAACACTGGATGACCAACATCCGCGACTGGTGCATTTCACGCCAGTTGTGGTGGGGACACAGAATACCGGCGTACTATTCACCTGATGGAACATTTGCCGTTGCCAGAAGTGCTGAAGAAGCGTTGAAGAAATTGCAAAAGGAAAATCCCACATTAACACTTGAAGATTTAAAACAAGACGAGGATGTTCTCGATACATGGTTTAGTTCATGGCTATGGCCCTTTTCCGTTCACGGTTGGCCTGAAGAGACAGACGACCTGAAATACTTCTACCCCACAGATACGCTGGTCACTGCGCCTGATATTATTTTCTTTTGGGTTGCAAGAATGATTATGGCAGGGTTGGAATTCCGCGGCGACATTCCGTTTCGTAATGTCTATTTCACCAGTCTCATTCGCGATGCAAAGGGACGAAAGATGAGCAAGTCGCTCGGCAATTCTCCTGATCCGCTTGATGTTATTGCAACGTACGGAACCGACGCACTTCGTTTCACTGTGTTGTTTCTCGCCCCCATCGGCCAGGATGTGTTATATGATAACGAAATGGTGGAAGTCGGTCGAAATTTCGCCAACAAGATGTGGAATGCCGGACGATTTCTGCTGATGAACAAAGAACAGTTGACGCGTGATGATACCGGGTTGACAATGACTTCTTCATCCGCCTCCAATGATGTATCAGACCGATGGATTATTTCGCGGTTCACTACCACCGTGCGAGATGTAACAGATGCAATCGACAACTTCCGCGTAAATGATGCAGTGAAACTACTCTACGATTTTCTCTGGAAAGATTTCTGCGACTGGTATGTTGAATTTGTCAAACTGCGAGTGCAAGAAACAAGCGATGTTCACCTGAAAGCGCAGATTCTCAATCGGGCGCTAACAATCTACGAAGAAACATTGAAACTTCTCCATCCATTCATGCCGTTTGTGACGGAGGAGATATACCAACATCTCGGCAATCGAAATTTCAATGAAACAATCATGCGCGCATCACTGCCCGTGTGCGACGAGTCGCAGATTGACCTTGAAGCTGAACAACACATGGAATTTCTGCAGGATGTTATCTCCGCCGTTCGACAAATCCGAAGCGAGATGAATATTCCACCGTCAAAAGAAATAGATTTTGTTGCCAACTGCCACGAAAACGAAAAACTCTCACTGCTGAAAGAACATCGTTCTTCGTTGCAGAAATTTCTTCGCTTAGCCAATATCACACTCGGAACGGCATTGATGAAACCGGCATATTCTGCCAGCGCGGTAGTACATGGTCAGGAAATTTATATTCCGCTGAAAGGGTTGATTGACATTGATGTTGAGCGAGAACGATTGCAAAAAGAGATTGACCGTCTCTCAACTCAACTAAAAAGCGTCACTGCTAAACTGAGCAACCAAAATTTTGTCAGCAAAGCGCCGCCGGAAGTTATCGACAAAGAAAAATCGAAACAGCAGAATTTTGAACTGACACTGAAGAAACTGAAAAACAATTTGGAGCAGTTAGGTGGATAAGAATAACACTACCTCAATATCAAAGCACGGGGGGGTAAGCGACCGTGCTTTTTTATTCTCCGCACTGCGTACACCAAACACCATTCTGCTGGAATCATCGCGACGGGATGCCCTCAACAGAAACAACTATCTCTTCCATTCACCCACCGACGTGCTCACTGTCCATTCGCTAAAAGATGTCCCAACAGCATTTGATGCCATCGAACGACATCTTGCACAAGGAAAATGGATAGCCGGCTATGTCGGTTACGAAAGCGGGTACCATTTTGAAAACATCGTTCGGGATTTTGATAACAGGACCTCTCTTCCGCTGATGTGGCTTGGGGTGTACGATCCACCGTTGATTGTTCCGCAAGAATTTTTGGAGATTGAACTTTCGTCGCCAAACGCAACAATCTTCAATCCACGTCTTTCTATTTCCGTCAGCACGTACTTTCATACCATCGATCGGCTAAAAAAGTATATTCTCAACGGCGATACGTATCAAATCAATTTTACAGATCGGTTTGAATTTATTTTTTCCGGTGATGAATTTGAACTGTACTTGCTGCTGCGCCAAAAACAGCACGTTCCGTTCAGCGCGTTCCTCAACCTCAACGACGTTCACATCCTTTCCTTTTCACCCGAATTGTTTTTTAGACAAAATAATGAAGTACTCACCGTCAAGCCGATGAAGGGAACTTGTCATCGCGGACGAACGATCAAGGAAGATGATGAACTTGCCGAATGGCTTCACAACGACGAGAAAAACAGAAGTGAAAACTTGATGATCGTCGATCTCTTACGGAATGATCTGGGAAGAATCTGCACCAGTGGAAGCGTACGCGTCAAAGAACTGTTCGCGGTAGAACGATATGAAACAGTTCTGCAAATGACCTCGACGATTGAAGGGATGCTACAAAACGAAATTTCGTACTACGACATCTTCAAAGCGCTTTTTCCGTGCGGTTCGGTTACCGGCGCCCCAAAAATCCGTACCATGCAAATTATTAACGAAACAGAACGACACCAGCGCGGCGTGTACTGCGGCGCCATCGGATTCATCGCTCCTGAAAAGGAAGCAACATTCAGCGTTGCTATTAGAACGGTGGTGCTCCACAACAGCAAGGGGACACTCGGAGTCGGCAGCGGCATCGTCTACGATTCAGACCCCGCACAAGAATATGAAGAGTGCGCGCTAAAAGCAGAGTTTTTACTGAAAGATCAAGAACGATTCGAAATTTTTGAAACCATGCTGTGGAAGGAGCGTTTTCTTTTTCTCGAACAACATCTGGAACGAATGCGGCAATCAGCGGAATATTTTTTCTTCACCTTTAACAAAGAAAAAATACTCGACATGTTGAAAAATGCGGAACGTACCTTTCAAAAGGAGAAGGAATATCGTGTCCGTCTTTCGCTCTCTCGGTCAACTATTCCGCACCTTGATATTGCCGAAGTCATTCCGTTTCACGACTCACCTGTAATCAAAATTGCACCGGAACACACAGACTCAAATAATAGATTCTTCTACCATAAAACAACGTATCGCCCGCTCTACAACAAGTATCGGCAACTGGCGCTACAGGATCGTATTGCCGATTATATTTTTCTGAATGAACGCGAAGAAGTGACCGAAGGAACTATCACCAATATTTTTGTTGAGACAAACGGTAAACTTTTTACTCCGCCCATCTCGTGCGGACTTCTTGCCGGCATTTATCGAAATCACATACTGGAAACACGCCGTCAGGCAACAGAGAGAATTTTGACTCTCAACGATTTGAAAACAGCACGGCATCTTTATCTTTGCAATTCCATCCGCGGCTGGCAGCACGTGCGTCTTTCAACGGAGTGATTTTTTTCTTACTTTGCATAGCAACGAATCATGGCTGTGCGTTGAACATGCTTCCCAACATCGCACCGGTTGCAGACAAGGTTACCAAAAAGCGAATTTTGTGTACTATCAGGCACTTTATTTTGAACCTTCACTACAATTCCGGAATATCATGAAACTGGTTCTTTTCTGCATCGCTGTACTGTACACACCGCTGGTTTCTCAAATCAGTTATCATGTGTCGTTGTACGGCCATATGGATACATACACCGGCGGCAATAATGACGCTGACTACTCCGAAGTGTGGGGATGGACAGATACTGTCAAAAATCGCGAATACGCAATCATCGGCACATCAAAAGGAACGTCCATTGTTGACATCACAGAACTTCCATTGAAAGAAGTTTCATTTCACTACGGTCCCCCGTCAGGATACAACTACCATGAGTTTCGCACATACAACAATTATCTCTACATTGGCTCGGAAGGGAGCGACACGTTGAAGCGTGCGGGAATTCAGATTATTGATTTAAGCACACTTCCCGACTCTGCAACATTCAAAAAAATTTTTGTCTGGATTGACACGCTTGTCGGCGGTGGAACAAGGAAGTACTATCGGGCACATACTGTCAGTATCGAAAAAAATTTTCTCTATGTGAACGGCGGTGACTTCGGCGGAACGCGCATTATGGACATTTCCGATCCACTCAATCCGTTGCAAGTCGGCTCCTACGGAAAGGGAAGTACACCGTATGTCCACGATGCCATTATCAGGAACGACACGCTGTACGCATCTGCCATTGACCGAGGTCGCATTGATATTATTGACCTCACGACGAAAGGACAGTACACCGAAAATACCACATCAAAAATCGTCAGCAAAATACCCACGGTGCCCGAAGGAAGAACACACCAGTCATGGCTCAGCGAAGATGGAAATTATCTATTTGTCGCCAGTGAAGTTGCCGGCGGACATCTTCATATTTACGATATCACCAACAGAACAGCGCCGGTAGAGATTGCTACGTGGACGTCAAGCCCATCGCAAAGTATTCACAATGTGTTTGTGAAAGGAGATTTTCTGTATATCGCTTACTATGACGATGGATTTCGTGTGCTTGATATTTCGAATCCACATAACCCTATTGAAGTTGCATTCTACGATACATATCCTGGTCCATTACAACCAGAACATCATCCCATCTTTCACGGTGCATGGGGAGTGTATCCGTATTTTCCTTCCGGTAAAATTGCCGTGTCGGATATGAACACCGGTTTGTACGTATTCACTGTCAACTTAACATATGGCGGCAACATCACCGGCGTTGTGCGGGATGCGTTGACGAACCAACCTCTTTCGAATGTTGAGGTGCTCGTACAAGAGATGGGAAGGAAATATGTTACAAACAGCAACGGAAGTTTTACGTACGGCAGCGCTTCGGGAGCGCATACCGTAACATTTTCAAAATCAGGATACATCAACCGAACCGAAACCATTATAACGAAAGCGGGAGTTATTGATACGGTGAATGTCCCTCTCTTTCCTGTTTCAACAGACACTCCACGTGAATCATCACCGTCAATACCGACCTCATTGTCGCTTTCACAAAACTACCCGAATCCGTTTAATCCTTCAACGCGAATTACCTATGGAATTCCTCGTTCAGGTTTCGTAACATTGTGGGTGTATGATATGCTGGGAAGAAACGTGGCTGAAGTAGTCAATGGGTATAAAGAAGCGGGAAATTACGAAGTAACCTTCACAGCGGACGGACTCCCTTCCGGCATATATTTGTACCGACTGACATCGGGAAAGAATACTGTAACACGAACAATGACTATTGTAAAATGAATCGTCAAGAAATCATCGAAAAACTCATTGCCGAATTACTGAAGGAACAAACTTCGGGACACCAGTGTGTGTGCAACAACGGCGTTTGTACGGATGGACATTGCATTGTTCACAACAAAGAAGGGGTGCGTTCCATTGTTGAAAACGGCGCCTCGCGTATTACCGCCGGAGTGGGCATTGACAAGGAAGGGACAATCGAACCGAACCTTGCCCGGATGATTGACCATACACTGTTGAAACCAGAAGCGACCGTCCAGCAAATCGAACAACTCTGCGCCGAAGCAAAAAAATACCATTTTGCCAGCGTCTGTATTAATCCGTCGTACGTTCCGCTCTGCGCTTCATTGCTAAAAGATACCGACATAAAAGTGTGCACAGTTATCGGCTTTCCGCTTGGCGCTACCTCAACCGAAACGAAGGCGTTTGAAACCGAACAAGCAATCAAAAGTGGCGCTACGGAAGTTGATATGGTCATCAATGTCGGTCGGCTGAAATCAACAGAGTATCACTATGTGGAGCACGATATTTTCGCCGTTGTCAGTACGGCAAAACGGTACGGCGTGCTGACAAAAGTGATTATCGAAACAGGCCTGTTGACCGACGAAGAAAAAGTAATTGCCTGCATGTTAGCAAAACGTGCCGGCGCTGATTTTGTGAAAACATCAACAGGATTTTCCAAAGGGGGCGCAACAGCAGGTGATATTGCGTTGATGCGGTATGTGGTCGGCAGCGCCATGGGGGTAAAAGCATCCGGCGGTGTTCGGACGCGGGAAGACGCACTAAAGATGGTCGCTAGTGGTGCAGACCGTATTGGTGCAAGTGCAAGTGTTGCCATTGCCAGCGGAACAACAACAAGCGGAGGCGGTTATTAAAAAGCTATCTGTACTCGGTTACCTCCTTCTCGTCGGAACACTGATCAACGGCTGTTCTTCCTCCGCCGATTCACTTTCTGATGATACCGACAGTGCATACGTTACCGAAACAGTTCAGAGCGATACGGCTGCGATTTCGCCGGCTACCGCCGCACAACAAAAAACCAACGTTGCGGCCGCAGTCAAAACAACACCGCAACGATTCAATGTACAGGCAGACACACTTTCTGCACATGCACGAAAAAAAATCAACGGCACGGCGGTTGATATTGCGGTTCGCACTGCTCCACAGAGGTATTATTACAGCGTGCAGATCGGCGCGTTTCGACTGAAAAGCAACGCAGACAGAAATTATGCTCTTGCGCAGAAGCGATTCAACCTGCCGACAATGAGAATATACGAACAAGGAATCAAGATGGAGCGAATTTGCACAGGAAAATTCTCTACCAGGAAGCAGGCGCTGGCGTTTCTTAAAAAGATCCAAGAACAATTCCCGAAAGAGTACGTTGACGCATGGATTGTCAGAGTCAAAAAATAACATTGCCGTCGTTCTCTGCTGTACTGTTGCTCATTGCTTTTGCTACCACTGGCTTTCGCCCGTATCATGCTGCCTCGTATGATTCGGATTCGCTGCGCTATCAGCCGAGAAAAGAAAAACTCAGCACGTACGAACGTTCGTTCAAACCATCCTTTTACGACACTGAAGTGTATCTGTACAAAAAAAACGATTCATCGAAAACACAAGGACGACCAATAGATAATTTCACTTCAGCACAGCCCGAAACAGTGCAAGGATACCGCGTACAATTGATCGCCACCAGTGACTACGATCAGGCAATGAATCTCCGCAACGAACTCAACATTAAATATCCCGAACTGTGGGTCTATACCGTTTACGAAACGCCAATGTACAAAGTGCGGGCTGGCGATTTTATCAACAGAGCGGAGGCAAAAAATTTCTTAGACAAGATTCAATCGGAAGGATACCGCACGGCGTGGATTGTGCCTGATCGCATCATTAAAAACCAGCCGCCAAAACCACCGTTGCCGATGCAGATTGACAGCACAGCGGTACACAATGACTTTGAGGAGTAGTTGAGAGAGTTAACTGTTCTGCTGTGATTTACCGTTGATCACTTCTTCATCCGCATCAACACATAGAAAATTTTTTTCTTCACATCTCTCCATCGTTCCACTACTTCAATATTTGAAAGCACAACATCAATTTCTTCATTGCGGATATCTTGCGCTTCAATCGCATTTCTCTTCTGCATCGCTTTCATCTTCACTTGTATTGACCGCGCAAGAGCAAGATAACCATTCCTCTCCGCTCTTTGCCAAGAACTTGTTTCGTAGTAAAACTCTTCAGAAAATCCAACAGCGTAAGTGAACTGTGCGTCATCGGGTAACTGTTCAACCCACGCTGGCTGAGGAATTGATTGTATCGCAATCATTCGCAGAACTTTTTCATCAGCACTGCATGATGAATCGCCGACGAGGACTAACGTTTTCTTTTTGTCAATGTATGAAGCAAGAACTTTCAACACTCGCCGATATACATCGGTTAACGATGTATCATAGAGTACTTTGTATTCTGCCCCCATGGAATGAATACCCGCTTCTGTCGCCCAAAATGCCTGACCGCCGGAAATCTGCATCATCATGTGGCGAGCCAACATCTCACAACCGAGACGAAAGCCCTCTGCAATTGCAGAGTCTTTGTAAAATGTCGGCGGTTGGGTAATGACAGAAACAGATTGTGGACAACGCACTTCTGCCGGGAAAAGAAACCAACGCGGGTACTGCTGCGCGAGTACTTGCCCGCACAAGAGGAGAAGAAATAGTACGGTGGACCGCTTCATAAAAAAAAATGCCGCCGAAAGAAATTCGGCGGCGTCATATTCACAACGCTGAAATTACTGTTGTTGTTTTTTGGACTGTTCGTATTTCTGCACTTCTTCATCAAGTTCTTTGTAGGTTTGAGAAGCGCGGAAACGGGTATACAACTGTTCGTTCTTCTTAATCTGCTCGCGTAATGCTTCCTGTGCCGCACCGAGAGGATATTCAACCAATACGTACGCTCTCCAGTTGTTGCCATCTTTTACAATTTTCTTCTGCTTTTCTTTTGAACCGCTTAAACTAGTGGACACCACAGTTTTCGACGCTTGAGTGAATTGATCGAGCAGTTGTGCGTCATCCCCGATGCCGGTTTCTTCCTGAAACCGTTTTTGCAATGCATTAATTCGCACTTCAACTTGTCTGCCGATTTCTGTCCGTGCGGCTTGCATGGCTTTGTCAACAGCCAATTGCATATCTTTTGATGTTGACGTGTTCACCGCATACAAATAATTCGGATCGGAAGGGACATTTGAATACCACTCCGGCACGTCGCCGGTATCTGTCTGTGGCAACGGCTGACTGCCGCCGCATCCGATAAGCAACAGAGCGGTTACCACTGCTGAAAAAAGTGAATAATAGGTTCTCATACATCCTCCTGTAATTAGTTGATTGAATAGCGTGAATTATCCCTGTGTAAAAATATGTAGTGCGAATATAGAGACTTTCGCAGTCAAAAGAAAGTCAGCAACTGATTCGTCTACAACAGTATTGATTTACCTCACATCTGTCCTTGTTTTTCTTCCCCGTTTTCCAGACTGTTCACTCCTAATCATCAAGCGCACAAGCATTACTCACATTTGTCGGAATAATTTTGCGTACTTAAACGGCGAATGTTCGTTCAATATCCGCATCGCCTTAAACGATAACCGAATACCGACGATCAACGCCGCTAGTGAACCGAGTGCAATCAGTTCAATGCTGTCGATAGAAAGAAAGAAATCGTACGCACCGTGAAAAATAGTAGCGCTGAACAATCCGAGAAATAAATACAGACGTTCATGTTTTCTTTCAAACTTTGCCAATCCGACAAAATATCCCATCAGTACCGAAAACGATGCGTGTGCCGGAACCGCTGTAAAAATTCTCACCATCGCAACGTGCAATCCGCCGTCAAACACGTACATCATATTCTCCGATGTGGCAAAGCCCATCGATACCATGACAGCGTAGGTGATGCCATCAAATGGTTCGTTGAAGTCTGGTTTCGGGTACGCAATCGCCAACAAGCAAAGAAACTTACACGCTTCTTCCGTTAATCCGATGAAGAGAAAATTACGAATAGCCACAGAAGCGACCGAATCCTCCAGCGCAAACGTATTCCCCAGCCACATTTCAATGAGTGCCGCAGGAATAATCACAAAAAAACCTGCCGCGAATGACTGCAACAGCAGTTTCATCGGCTCTCGTTCGTATTTATCACGCAGATACACATAGAGCGCAATTGATACACCCGGAGCAATTGCCAAACCGATGAGCGTGAAATCCATTCTCTGTCCCTTTACTTCTTCAACGATTCGAGAATTTTCGGAATCACTTTCTTCTGCAATGATTCGGCAATTTCGTCGTACGCTTTCATTCCGGCTTTTTCGTAATTGATACTGACTCCCTTCACATTGTTGAACGAAGTTTTATAGACCTCTTCACCCGAATTCAAATCGGTAACTGAGATATTCGCATCAACGTACACTGAATACAACCCCTGATATTCGCCGCCGTCTCTGCCGTTTGATTTGATGGTCACCATCATATTCGCTTTCGCTGGATCATCCACAAAGGTGAACCCACTGGCGGCAAGAGAATTTTTCAACAGCGGTTCAATGCGTGGAAGTTTCAATCTATTCCCCAACAGCATCTCTTCAGTTTCAAACATAATCGTGAGCGAGACGACATTCAAAGTAAACCGCGTATCCGGTACGGTAAAACTTTTCGCAAGCATCGTCAACAACGGCGAAGCGTTTTCTCCCAACATTCCCGCTACATTGGCTTCTGCTTTAATAAGTTGCAGTTTCTCCGTCCCCGTTACTTTTGCAATCTGTGTTGCTGCAATGCCGTTTTTGTCTGATTTTGCAGTTGCAACAATGTCGCCGCTACCTCTGATGAATGAGAACCTCACCGGAAAATTTGCAATCGGCTGAGAAGCCGCGGTGTTGGTAACAATCACTTCCAACGGCGTGCGCAACGGTTTCCCTACCTGTGCATCGACTTTTGGATTTTTTGACTTCAATTCAATGTGGTTCAGCAATGACTGAATTGAAGAAAAAATTTCATTTGTCAGAAATACCTTTCCGCCGCCGTACTGCACCTCCATTGTTTCATTAATAAATTTCTCTACAGATGAGAGCGCTTGCAGAAAATATTGTAATGCATCGGA
>JBFMDF010000055.1:0-10367 GCA_040753935.1 Bacteroidota bacterium
TCAACGGCGGCAGATGCAGCGGAAACACATTTAACCGGTAGTATAAATCTTCCCTGAATTTTCCTTCGTTCACTTTCGCTTCGAGATCAACATGGGTGGCACACATAATTCTCACATCAGAATGCATTGTTTTCTCACTACCAAGTCGTTCAAAGGTTCCTTCTTGAATCGCTCGCAACAGCTTCGGTTGAATGTCCATTGGAAGGTCTCCAATTTCATCAAGAAATAGCGTGCCGCCATCGGCTAATTCAAACCTTCCTCTTCGTATTGCCGAAGCGCCGGTGAAGGCTCCTTTTTCGTGTCCGAACAATTCGCTTTCGGCAAGGTGATAATTTAACGCCGAACAATTTAGTGTAATAAACGCTTTCTTATTTCTTTTCGACAGAGCGTGAATAGCTTTTGCAACTTGTTCTTTTCCCGTTCCCGTTTCACCGAGTATCATCACATGGGAATCTGTAGGAGCAACAAGTTTTATTCGTTCAATTACCTGAAGCCACGCGGGAGAATTTCCAATCAGCCCTTCGCTGATGGCAGAAAAATTTCCAATCAACGAGGTTCTTTCGAATATCAATGTTTCTTTCTCATGAACCAGAGAATCATTTGCATTCGACTGCGCGAGCGCGAGCGCTATGATTTTGGCTAACGAATGGGCTATGGCAACACGTTGCGGCGTAAACATATCACATCGGCGATGGTCGAGCGTCATCAAGCCGAGTGTTTCACCATCAATGTGGAGCGGCGCCAACAAGCACGAATGCCCCAGGGGTAAATCAATAATTTCATCATACGTATCATGATGATGAGGATCGTTCGTTTCTTCTACCACTTTTACTTTCCCGGTTTTCAGCACATCAACAATTTCCGGATGTGTTTCAAGATTCAACTCGAAGTTGTTAATTTTTTCTGTGGCTAATGGACCTCGACTGTATCGCACTCTCAAATTTTTCTCCGTCTCTTTGCTTAGAATAACTGCAAGTTCGTACGGGATAATTTCGTTTATTGCATCTAGTACAAGTTCCATCGTTTTTTGTGGAGAAAGAAAGAGCAAATCTTTTTGATGTAATTCTTGCGTCGTCATAATATCACCGATATTGCGTTAATACCGATATGTCGTTGATCTAAACTACGAAATTTCGGTGTATTGTCAAACCATAAATAAATCCCCTCTTTTTCTTACGATTTTCGTTCATAATGAGGAACCGAAGTTTGGCATAGTGTTAGAGTAAGTAAAAGTAGGACAAGATGCTATCTTGTCCTACTCAGCCGGTAAACGTACAGCGTTACTGAGCGATATCAAAAAAATCCATAGTTACTACCATCATTCATTAAACTGAAACAACTTAACAATTATTCATAAAGGAGTACAGATGAGCAACAATTCTCACAACGGAAGTAAATGTCCCTTTCCTCATGGAGCAGGTATTGGAGGGCTGGGCACCACCAACCGTGACTGGTGGCCCCAACGTTTAAATCTGCGCATCCTCAGGCAACACGCTTCTTCATCCAACCCGCTAGATAAAGACTTCAATTATCGAGAAGCGTTCAGTAAACTTGACTATGAAGCGCTGAAAAAAGACTTACGCGAACTCATGACGCAATCGCAAGAGTGGTGGCCCGCAGATTTTGGGCACTACGGCGGATTGTTCATTCGTATGTCGTGGCATAGTGCAGGAACGTACAGAATAGGAGATGGCAGAGGGGGTGCCAGCGGTGGGTTTCAACGTTTTGCTCCGTTGAACAGTTGGCCCGACAACGCAAACCTCGATAAAGCGCGCAGACTTTTGTTGCCGATAAAACTGAAATACGGAAATACAATCTCATGGGCTGACTTATTGGTTCTTGCAGGCAACGTTGCATTAGAAGCAATGGGATTTAAAACATTTGGATTTGGCGCCGGAAGAGAAGATGCCTGGGAAGCAGATGAAAGCATTTACTGGGGCACAGAACGCACGTGGCTTTCTGATGAACACCGCTACTCGGGCGAAAGAGACCTTCAAAATCCTCTCGCCGCTGTTCAAATGGGACTCATCTATGTTAATCCGGAAGGTCCCGGCGGACATCCTGATCCCATTGCCGCCGCAAAGGATATTCGCGAAACATTTCGCCGGATGGGAATGAATGATGAAGAGACTGTGGCGCTTATTGCCGGCGGACATACCTTTGGTAAAGCTCATGGTCAAGGCGATCCGAAACTTTTAGGAAAAGAACCGGAAGCCGCCGATATTGAACAGCAAGGTTTGGGGTGGAAGTACGCCTACAAATCTGGCAAAGGACCCGATACGTTAACCGGTGGACCGGAAGTAACGTGGACAACCACTCCCACACGATGGGGACACGATTTCTTCAAGCATCTTTTTGAATACGACTGGGAATTGACGAAAAGCCCTGCAGGCGCTTACCAATGGGTTGCCAAGAATGCTCAACCGACGATCCCGGATGCATTTGATCCCTCAAAAAAACATTTACCGACAATGCTGACAACGGATCTTTCTTTGCGATTTGATCCGGTGTACGAAAAAATTTCCAGAAAATTTTATGAACATCCTGAACTGTTTGAAGATGCATTTGCCCGCGCGTGGTTCAAATTGCTTCATCGAGATATGGGACCAAAGGCAAGATATCTTGGACCCGAAGTTCCGAAAGAAGATTTACTCTGGCAGGATCCAATTCCCGCAGTTGATCATCAATTAGTTGACGACAAAGATATTGCCGACTTGAAGAAGAAGATTCTTTCTTCAGGTCTTACAATTTCTGAATTGGTAACCACGGCGTGGGCGTCGGCATCCACCTATCGCAACTCTGATAAACGAGGTGGAGCAAACGGCGCACGCATCAGATTAGAACCTCAAAAACACTGGGAAGTCAACAACCCGCAACAGTTGGCAAAGGTGCTCGGTGTTCTTGAAAACATTCAGAAAGCATTTAACTCATCGCAGCACAATGGAAAGAAAATTTCTCTTGCCGATCTCATCGTACTTGCCGGCGGTGCCGCCGTGGAAGAAGCAGCCCGTAAAGCCGGATACACGATGACTATAGATTTTATTCCCGGGAGAATGGATGCATCGCAAGAACAAACCGATGTTGAATCTTTTGCAGTACTGGAACCACTTGCCGACGGCTTCCGTAACTACGCACAAAGCAAAGCCGGAGTTTGTGCTGAACATTTATTAGTTGATAAAGCACAATTGCTGACCCTTTCGGTACCGGAAATGACGGCGCTTGTCGGCGGTATGCGTGCATTGAAAGCGACGTATAACAATTCCGATGACGGCGTATTAACCACTCGCCCCGGCGTGCTGACCAATGATTTCTTTGTTCATCTGCTTGATATGAACACAGAGTGGAAAGCGACTGACGACACAAAAGTAACATTCATTGGCTACGATCGGAAATCAGGAACGGCGCGGTGGAAAGCAACAAGAGTTGATTTGATCTTTGGACACGATTCTGAGTTACGAGCTGTTGCTGAGTTTTATGCGTGTCAGGAAAATAAAGAAAAATTTGTACGGGATTTTATTGCCGCGTGGAATAAAGTGATGAATCTCGATAGATTCGATCTTCGTTAACACTCCTCTTCATGTATCCCCTTGCGAAGGTATTACCTCTCCACCTTTTGTCGGAGACCTTCGCAAGGTTTGTAAGTGACCGTCACCTTCAAGGTGACGGTCATTTAAAAAGTCCTGCACTTTAGAAATACATACCAACCTTGCGAAGGTTGTGCATTGTACTTCCTAACCTTCGCAAGGTTTGAAAAAGAAATCCCACGCACTTTAGAAATACGTGCCAACCTTGCGAAGGTTGTGCATTGTACTTCCTAACCTTCGCAAGGTTTGAAAAAGAAATCCCACGCACTTTAGAAAATGTACCAGCGTTCTTTTTCTACATCTGTGAATCCCATTTTAAAAGTGCGTGGGACTTTATCTACTTGAAGTGACCGTCACCTTGCAGGTGACGGTCACTTATTAGGCAAGGTTGGTTTGCTATTACTTGAGCAGCAACATTTTCTTCATCTGAATTTTTTCTCCGCTTTGTAGCCGCGTGAAGTAAATTCCGGACGAGAGTTTCGACGCATCGAATGTTACAGAATAATATCCCGCCTCTTTCACTTCATTCACTAATGTTGCCACTTCTCTCCCAATCGCGTCATATACTTTCAACGTCACATAACTGTTCGCTGGCAACTGATAACTGATCACTGTAGAAGGATTGAACGGATTGGGATAGTTCTGATGCAGTGCAAATATTCGTGGTACTTCACTTCCATTTCTCACATGAAGCGATGTTTCGCCGCTACCTGTTACATAAATTGTATCTGGTGACGTAGAAGCATTGCTTGTAAGCAGGAACCAAGCATTATAGGTAGTAACGACGGCGGGAGTAAAACGCAAGGTATCAACAAAGGTATCGCCGGGAGCGATAGAAATTACCGTCGGGCGTGCTGTAAAGACACCATTGGTGGCACTGATAGAAGATATTTTCAGTGTATCAGTTCCGGCGTTGGTAATAGTTACGGTAGTATCTTTCCATTGTCCTATTTTTACAGCGCCAAAATCTATAGTATGGCTACTGAGAGAAAGAACCGGAAACAGCAAAACTTTTCCAATAACCTGAACCGTAACATTCAAATGGTATGGATCATTTGTAGAAAAATGAATTTCCGCAGTATCATCACCTGCATCCACTGGCTGGAAATAAACCATAATCTTTATACTATCCAGTGGAGGTACAGAAATAGTAGTCGTTGAAACAGTAAATTCACCTGATCCGGAAACAAATAAAGACGACGTTAACATTGCAGTTCCGGTATTACGAACTGTAAACAGAGTACTGTCTTTCTCGCCTATTGCACTTGTTTCAATAATGCCCGACAACGGTGAGATATTGAAAACAGCGTTATCCGCAATTGTAAAATATCCGTTGTCAACCAGCGGCTGAGGAATTCCCTGATTGAAAACGACATTTGAAAGATTGATATAGATGATAGAAGGTTTTGGAGTTGAATCTGGCACCGCAAAACGCAGGATGAGTAATTTTCCGCCGGAAGTAACAGCGCTACTGCCTGTGCTTGCGGCTATTGTGGCTGTACCACTGCCTGCAGAGATGAGATAGTCTGTACTCCATCCGTTTGTTAGAGTGCCTGCAGAAATAACATCGACCAGTTGAACATAAGAATTAGTAGTGTAAGTTACTTTCATTTGTACCGCAGTAAACCCTACCGTATTCGGCGTTACCAACAAAGGAATATCAACTACTGAAGCAGGAACTACTAAAGTATCCGGAACGCTCAAGCGAAAATCAAAAATATTTACGGTACCGCTGTTGCCGGTCGCACCAATGGCATCGTGTGCAGTAGCAGTCACCGCTCCACTTTTTTTAGCTTTCAACCAACCCGATGATGAAATGGAGGCGCGTGACGTATCAGACACAGACCATGTGTAAGGTCCGGTACCGCCTGATGCAAAAAATTGCAACGAATCTCCAACCAGTAGAGTCTGTGTCCCTGAGGGAGTAACATTCACCGGTGCAAGTTGCATCACCGACACAGTACCGCCTGTGGAATTTGCCAGAATGGTTTCATTAAAAACTGGATTAATAAAACTCATGTGGGATGAACCGTACGTCGTATGTGTCGCTTTCATCCTAATGTAGAGCAGTATGCCGGAACCTGATAGCTGTGATGATGAAGAAAAAACAACATTCAGTTTATTTGCCAGAGGTGTACCGATTTCAACAGACCAACCGTCAAGCATTGTTCCGGTGGTAATACATGAATCCGGTGTCCAAAGATTTTCATTGTACGAAAGAACAAATTGTCCACTGATAATTCCTAAACCGGTGGCATCTGTTGCATAGACTGGAAGATTGAGTGTTTGACCTTGGTATTGCGACGTGTCACGAATAGAAAGTGCAAGTGAGCGAACTTCTATGGTTCCCGACGTATCCGTATAACCGGCAGAATCAACACACACAACTTTTGTAAAGCCAGCGGTTAATGCCGTTAACACACCGGTGGTGGTGTTCATAGATGCAACCGAAGAGTTTGTAGACGACCAGGTGTACGGTGCATTACCGCCGTTTACGGTAAATTGCTTTGTTTCACCCTTTGTCATTAACCATGTGTTGGGACTAATGGTAATCGCCGGCGGTGGAGTTATATAGACATATCCGTCTCTCTTAATCATTTGCGGTACACCCTGGTTAAGAATGCTTTTCTTATTTGTCGTATCAATAGTAAAATATTTGTATGTAGGGAATGAATAAATACCCGTCGCAAATCGTACGATGACCAACTTCCCTTTTCCAGTCAGCGTATCCGACCCAGCATTAGCGATTCTTAACCGTCCCGGAGAAATAAGATTGTATACAGGCGCTCCCCAACTTGCCGTCATCGTACTTTCGGAGCGTGCGCTGATAAACGTCATGAATGAATTATCAAAGACAAATTCTATCTGGTACGATGAGACTCCTAAGCCCGTCACAAGGCTGTCAATGTAAATCGGGTAATCAAATTGGGTTCCGCCGACAATGGTAGTGTCGTGAAATCCAACTCTAATCGGTCCGGCAAACGCTGACGATAACAACACTGTCAGCGTTATGAAGCCGGTGATCATCCGAATATCAAATTGTCGTTTCATTGTAATATCCTTTCAGTGTCTATGTTCTTATAGTGAATACAACCGCTGTCGTGTCAACCGTTTGCAGATTGACAAGACCACTGCTGTTGTTATTTCACCAGTAACATTTTCTTGACACTGTTGAACGTGCCGCTCGACAGGCGGTAAATGTACACACCGCTTGCAACTCTACTTCCTCTGTCGTTTAACCCATCCCACATAACACTATACTCACCGGCGTTCTGTACCGTGTTCACCAGTTCCCGCACTTTCTGACCGACGACATTATAAATCTCCAACCGCACGTGCTGTTCATCTTCAGGTACTTGATATGAAATAGTGGTACTTGGATTGAAAGGATTAGGGTAATTTTGTTCTAATGCATACTGCGTCGGCTTTCCGGTTATGGTAATGAATGCATCCGATGCTTGGGATTTCACATCGGTTTCATTCAGGAATAACTTGGAATACGTAATCGGTGCTTTCACAGTCCCGCGGACATTATCTTTTGCTTCAAATGTAATGTCAACCAGGTTGCCGTCACTTTGCAATGGTTTCGATGAAGCAAGATAAATTCGCACAGAACCATCTTCCACATTGTCCGTCATTGATGCTTTCGCCGCAATATCCACTGCCGCCACATTAACAACTTTCAAATGCGCAGTGTTGAATGAAAGTTCGATATCGGCTGAATAAACATTCTGCAATCCGGAAACCATGAGCGTCATGGTCACACGTTTTCCGTGATCGACCGAGACATTGTTTAAACCGATGGTAGCAAGAGTTGCCGCTTTCGGTAACACGGGCGCACCCGGATTGAGCTTGTTAAATTCCAACGGGAAAATACCAATTTTCCCTACCACGTACTGCAGAATGAGTGATGCATCATAGGCCGTAATTCCGCTGGCGGCACTCACATCGGCTACTCGCTGTTGAACATCATTCAATGGATTGACAACCGAATTGGCAAGCCACTTTAGAATCAATGAAGCATCAAACGCTTGTATGCTGCCATTCAAACTGACATCTCCCGCAAGCGGATTTAACGCACCGGCACCAAAGAAGCCTGAATAGTTCACACTATCGGTAACTGTTTGCCCTACTCCACCTGGGTTTCCTGTGTGCGTAGGTCCCGTGTTGCTTCCCCACCAGTTCCATCGCGCATCTATATTAAACGATTTATTTACATTATTGAAAACAAGCGGAGCAGAGTTTTGGAAAATATCAGAATAGTGCACCACAGGATTCGACGCGCCGTTGGCTTTAACAGCACTGTAATTGTTATTGAGAGAACTGTACGTAATTGTGGGACTTGCATTTGTTGTAGTTATTGCCGCACCGTTGTAATAAAGTCCTGCATACCGAATAATACAGTTTCGCAAACGACACAACGGATCGAGAGTTTCGTCAGCAAATGATAATCCATTCCACCCCGGATACCAATAGTATGGCGCTCCGGAATAACTTGCGGGATCGGAAGCATTACTATCTGCATTTGTATCTCCATGATAGAAATCATCACGTAAATCGGTAAAGACTATTGTGCTATCTGCTGTGACTCCACCTTCGGCAATCAGTCCTTTTTTCACGGTCATTCCGGTCAAAGGCATAAATTTCAAAATAATACCCGGCGCGATAGTAAGAACAGAATTATTGGCAATGGTATAATTGCCAAAGAGATATGGAATGTTGGTGTAACCGGCAAAATTCCGTTTTACCAAGGTAACGTCTTGAACAAGAGTTTCATTTTCAAGAACACCTATTGCCCTAAATGTAGTACCGGAAATCACATTCCCCGCGGTAGAACTTGGATATGAAACAAGTGAAGTGCGAATGGGGGCGTATGTTAAATTATGGAACACGCAGCTATCCAGTTGAGGATTTGACACGCCTGTTAAATACACTCCCCAATGTGTTCGGTCAAAAGTGCACTTCAATATTTTGGGTGAGGCTTGATCAAGTTTAATACCGCCGTCGGTCCAGCGGAAGACGGCATGCGTGATTGAACTCAATGAGTCAATACTAACATCAGCAAATGTAATTCGAGAACCATATCCAATTGTTGGTTGCGTAGTAGAACCATTGCCATTCATATCGGCAGGATTTCCATAGGCATCATCGTTCCCTTCTGTAAATACAACTTTTTGAGAAGGTGTTCCGTTAACCGCCAGGGCTCCATTGACTTGCCAGGCGCCATCCTTAAAAACAATTCCCGCCGGTATAGTAATTTTCGTGCTTGTATTTACCGTCATTGTTCCATACAGGTAGTAGGTAATGTTGTTGTACCCTCCAAAATTTCTCACCGGCACAGTCGCATCGATAGAAAATGTTTCTGGAATAATACCAAGAGCCATTAGCCCGACGTTAAAGGCAACGTTGTTGGAAAATGTTGGATTAGAAAACATGCTCATGGTAATTGGTGTGTTGTCGATATTCGTAATTGTATCGTTCGCAATAGTAGGATGCGCACTGCCAAATACACCAATTGCCGATGAATTCGAGTGTTCAATAATAGAACTGTCAATAACAACATCGGAATTAAAGACACGAATCATCCCATAGCGATAGCCGTACATATTGTAAGGACTACCTCCATACCTAAAGATGCAATGCCGCAAGACGTTTAAGCTCTCTGCGCTGGAAGCATTAAAATCAATAGCATTCCAATCTCCTTTCGTCGGAACGCCGCTGTTACCGTCATTGTTTGTGTCGCCGCCGTTTGAGTCATCTTTGAATGAGGTAAAAACAACCTTTTGTGCTGTGTTTCCCTTGACAACAAGCGCGCCGTTGACAACAATACCGTTGTAATAATTTGTCAATTTAATCACAACACCAGGTTCTATTGTCAGCACGGCATTTGGACTGATAGTCAGGTTATCTACGATGTACGCAATGTTGTTGATACCTGCGACGTCGCGCTTTGCCAGCGTAGCATTCGACGCTAACGTTCCTTCCAGAATGCGAATACCCTTACTACCATTGGCAGTAAACACCACAGCACTGAATGTCGGATTTGCTTTTAAGGACATTGCGATGGGATCGAGTCGGCAGTTAGCAATGGAAACATTCTGTACGTACGGAGTTGAACTATTTTCACATCGCACGCCAAAATTATATGAATCCGAAAGGATGGAATTGGAAAGAGTGCTTCCTGCATCAGTGTAGGTTACGGCGCCATAATTACCAGCTCCGCCAAATTTTATAATACAACTGTCAATCAAGCAATAGGAATCATCGCTTGTGGCTTGAAACCGTATAGTGTACCAGTTCCCTGCGGCTGGAGTCGATTGATTCCCATCTCCATTGGTATCACCCGGCAACGGAGCGCCCGAGTTTCCATAATTATCATCTTTTAAGGAGGTAAAAACAATTTGTCCTCCGTCAACAGCGCCTTTCGCTTTCAGGCCGCCGTTTACATAAATTCCTGTATACGAATTGAATTTTAAAACAATTCCGGGTTCAATCAGGACATTAGTTCCTGAATTGATGGTGAGGTCCTCAAGCAGGACGTAGGTTATGTTTGTTATCCCTGCAATGTTTCTCTTTTTGATGGTCCCGTTTGCTCCAAGTTGCTCACCGATAATTCCAAGTGCCCGCCATTTTGCATTAATAAAGCCAATATTGGTGAAGGTAGGATCTGCAGAAACCGACAGGGCAATTGGGGTGTAATCAGCATTAACGATGGTGTCATTCACCATTTTCGGATTTGAAGATTGAAATGCGTAAACGCCGTATACAACGTTATCCAATCGC
>JBFMDF010000056.1:0-10323 GCA_040753935.1 Bacteroidota bacterium
ATAGTTACGAACAAATGCTGAATGCTGTGTTAGATTCAGCCTGTAAACGTTACGAACTGTTGTGAGGTGTTATGTCTAAAAAAATACACGTTGCCATTATCTATAATGAGCCCACGGTTGAAACGGAAGGTGGGGAAAGAGAATATGCCTCAAAAGTTGGGATGTCGATCAATCAATATTCGACGCTCATCAGTGAGTCGAAAACCAACGGCAAAACGGTAGATTTATCAGAAGTTGGTGTTATTGAGCAGAAGGAAGATATTCAAGAAGCACTTATTTCGTTGGGGTACGAAACATCGATGTTCAACATGTCGGATGATCTTGATCGGTTTCTTGCCTACCTGAAAGCAATGCAGCCGGATATCATTTTCAACATGGTGGAAAGTCTTGGTGACTACGCCATTCATGAAATGCACGTAGCGGGAATTTATGAACTACTGGGGTTCACTTACACCGGCGCCGGACCATTTACACTTGGAACCTGCTTGAACAAGCCACGGACAAAAGAGATACTATCGTACAACGGTATTCCCACCGCAAGATTTTTTGTCTGCGATGATATCAAAAAACTCAACGCGGATGATATTACCCTTTCGTATCCGTTGTTCGTCAAACCGAGCAACGAAGATGCCAGTGCCGGTATCGACAATAAATCAGTCGTGCATACGTTTCAGGAATTGAAAGAGCGAGTCGGGTACATTCTTCGGAAATTTAATGAACCGGCAATTGTAGAAGAATATATCGACGGCAGGGAATTAAATGTCGGCATTCTTGGGAACAAAAATCCGATTGTCTTACCGATTTCCGAAATTGATTTTTCCGGATTGCCTGATGACTATCCGAAGATTGTTACGTATGAGGCAAAGTGGATGGAAGGGACAATTGAATATACCGGAACACAAGGGAAGTGTCCAGCGTTGCTTTCGCCGTCGGTGGAAGAAAAAGTAAAAGACATTGCGCTGAGAGCATACAAGTTAATGGGATGCAGAGATTACGCACGAGTTGATATTAGACTTGCAAAGAACAACAAACCGTACGTTCTTGAAGTTAATCCGAACCCCGATCTTTCGGACGATGCCGGCTTTTACCGTTCGGCAAAAACGTACGGCTACACCTATGCTGAAATGATCGGTCATATTGTTGAGTGTGCCATCGAACGGCACCCAACACTTGGAAAGCGGTAATGAGAGTTCGTCCTACTGAACGGAATGACGTTGACGCCATACGTTTCATTATCCGTGCTACCGAAATGTTCAGTGAGGAAGAGATAGAGATTGCGTCCGAGCTGTTGGATATTTATGTGAATGATCCGCATCAACGAGATTATGAGATGTATACGTGTGTTGCCGATGATGAGTCTGTTGCCGGCTATATCTGCATTGGACCGACACCGGCAACGGTAGCAACATACGACTTGTATTGGATTGCAGTTGATCCGACAAAACAAAACAGTGGTGCCGGAACGCGTTTAGTACAGTTTGTTGCCGACAAATTGAAAAGTACTAATGGCAGATTGCTGATTGCAGAAACATCATCTACCCCGAAATATGACAAGACCAGAGCATTCTATGAACGCAAAGGATTTCAGAAACTGGCGCATATTAAGGAATACTACAAACCGGATGATGATTTAATTATTTACGGGTTGTATTTGTAACAACTATTGTTGAACAACAGAAGGAACATTGTATGGAACTCTGGCAAGAAATGCTCAGAGCAAGCGTCGATAGCGGTAAAGATCTGGTTGATCGCTTCGGTTTCGATCCCGATCTTGCAGATAAACTGAACAATCTTTTCCACACACGGATTAATCCGTACTATCTCAGTCTCATTCGGTATCCGGGTGATCCGATCTGGCTGCAATGTATTCCCGATGCCAAGGAATTGGAAGAAGACGGACTTCCTGAAGACCCGCTGAACGAAGATGCCCACAGCCCGGTGCCGAGCATTACACACCGCTATCCCGACCGCGTGTTGTTTTTAACAACCAGTCAATGTTCCATGTATTGCCGATTCTGTACGCGGAAACGAAAAGTGGGTGATAGCGGCAAAATCAGCATGAAATACATTCAAAGTGGATTGGATTATATTGCCGCGCACCCTGAGATTCGCGACGTTATTCTCTCCGGCGGCGACCCGCTGATGTTAACTGATGTGATGTTGGAAAAAATTGTTTCCGGATTGCGCGCAATTCCTCATGTGGAAATTATCCGCATCGGTACAAAAATGCCGTGCGTTCTCCCTCAGCGTATCACGGAAAACCTCGTCTCCATGCTGAAGAAGTATCATCCCATTTATGTCAATACACATTTCAACCATCCGTGGGAATGCACACCCGAAGCAGAACGTGCCTGTGCCATGCTTGCCGATGCCGGCATTCCTGTTGGCAACCAAGCGGTGCTGATGAAAGGGGTGAATGACGATCCGGACGTAATGTTGGAATTGATGCGAAAGTTGTTGAAGATGCGTGTGCGTCCATACTATCTCTATCAGGCAGATATCACCAAAGGAGCAAACCACTTCCGCACGCCGGTGAGCGTTGGGTTAGAAATTATGGATAAACTGCGCGGTCATACATCGGGTCTTGCCATTCCGTACTACGTGATTGATGCACCGGGAGGAGGAGGGAAAATTCCACTCCTGCCGCAGTACGTGCTCGGACGCAACGGCAATAAAATTATCATGCGCAACTACAAGTACGAAATTTATGAGTATCCCGATGTTGAAGAGGAAGAAAAGAAAATAACGGATGATCAGCAGATCGAAAAGAAATATCTGCGCAAGCGCAAAAGCGTTCAACGAAAGAAGACGTACAAGAAAGAAAAACCGGAAGTACCGGTTCAATAATTTCAGCAAGTCCCGCTTCGGCGGGACTTGCTGTTTTTCCCCGGGCGTCGTTTTTTCGACAGTTTAACTTTCCGAAGGAGACTTTGTGTGGAAAACTCAAATTCCAGTGGTCGCAGCAATTCCGATGTATCGGCGTAGCGTTTTCAACTGGAATTCGCAATCTAGAGATTGCGGTTACTGTTTGTTTACTCTATTCACACAGTCTTGGTACTTAAAAACAATGCGAAGAATTGTACTATGAAACTCAACTCTGTGATATCATTACTAGGCTATGCCGTTTTGCTGTATTTGATTATTTTGTTGCCGTACCATCTCTATACGCCCTCCAACGAACTTAATCTTCCCCCTCTTCTCTGGATAGTTCATGTGCTGTTGCTCTACATTCACGAAGCGGGACATGTATTGTTCGGTCTGTTTGGCGATACCATGAGAATTGCCGGCGGATCGCTGATGCAAGTACTTGCTCCGTTAGCATGGTATATTGTTGCGGCGCGCGAAGGTTCACCACTGAAATACACTGCACTGGTGTTTACCGGTGTCAGCATTGTTGATGTGAGCATCTACATTAAAGATGCCGGTTTACTGCAACTGCCTCTTATCGGCGGATTAAGTACAACACATCACGACTGGGCGAATTTAATGAACGACTGGGGATTGGTTGAGTGGAGTTATGCGTTTGGTGAAATTGTTTTTTGGATTGGAATGATACTTTGCGGTATTGGATTGTATGGCGGAGTGACAACCGCCGTAACGCAATTTCGCAGCGGAACAAACGCGTCATCGCTGGAACGCTGATGTGTTGTTTCGATACAACGGCATGTGAACGGATTTATTCCTTTTCCTGAGTATTCACCTGCACCACGACACCATGAGCGATTTCCGTTTTCCCTTCACGTCGCGCAGAGAGCAGGAGTTTTTTCGGCGGCTCTCCTTTCAAGACTATCGGAATTTCAAACAGATCGATTGCACCGTATTTCGTCAACATTTTACCGATTTGGTAAAAACTGTCAAAGTGAACGTCAATGAACACACGCTGCAGTTCGTAGGGGGTTGTGCAATTGAACATTACCAGTAATGTTTGGTTTGCTTCCAGTACCACCCACGTTGTAAAATTAAACTTCATCATTCCGGCAACAGAATTTTCAAACAATGTCTTGTACCGCTCCTCGCTTTTTCTAATCTCGTCAATCTTGGCCTGCTGTTCGGCGATAATTTTGCGGTTGCCTGCTACAATCACCGCAAAATATCCAAGTGCAAACGTAACAAGAACAACTGTAGAAACAATAATGATCTGGATAAGTGAATTATCGGCTACTGTTGACACAGAAAACTCCTTGTAAAAAGAATGTTTGCGACAATGTTAAATCCCCAGTTAAAATGCCACAACAGGGTAAATTGCTCAACGCCCATTGCAAGAATGGTGTTTCCTAAACTATAAATCATTACCGTACTGCTGAAGGCAAGGATCGCTCCGAGGCAAATCCAGAATACCGACTGCGAGGTGAGATTACCGTGAGAGGTATTGAATAGATAAAACGAGACGGCGACAGAAACCATGAGTAGTGCAATGTTCGATACGCCGTTGATAAATTCAGTGTACTGTTTTGGGAATGGGTCGAAAGAAACTTCGGTGAACCATAATACGATGTACAACATGCTGAGTATCATCAGAGCTTCACGGTATGTGGGGTGATGAACGTAGTGACGAAAGAAATACATAAACGAAACAAATTCACCAAGCCGGTGAATGTTGATGACAAAGACATTTGGAATGCCGGACAACGCCAACGTCAATTCGATAATTTCAATCAGCACTGTGAAATTAAAATAGAGTACAAGCACACGCCTAGGAAGGGAAAGACGCCGCCAGTACCACCACCCCGCCGCTGCCGGAGCAATGTGAGATGACGCCGATACATAGGCGATGATCGGTATGTTCATGGCTGCTTTTGCAATAATGATTGAGAATCGCAGTATGGCGGACAGGGAAAGGACTGTTCCATGATGGATGCGGTGGTCAGGTCTTTTCCTGTACTATCAACACCTACCAAAACAAGTGTCGGAGTTCCATTGTCGTTTTTTGCATAGTAGTACCTGATGCCGATGACCCCTTTGTGTGAAAGTAACTTTTCAAATGCATTACGGTAGAATATTCCCCCTTTTACTTTCATCTGTGCCGCATCTTGCTCAAGGTTTTTGATATACTTCCGCGCACTGTCCAGCGACACTTCGTGGCTGTGCGTAGAGTTCGGAAGATTTTGTGCGGAAGCAGTCGCAGAGAATGCTATCATCGCAACAGCAATAATAAGGCAACCTGCAAACAACTTTTGAAGAGTGGTTTTCATAATGTATTCCACTAAAAAGTTAATATGATGGGCATCAGCGTTTAACGACTCAACAAATCATTGGTGAACATACAGAAAAAATGAAAGTGAATCAAATAATTGGGATAAAACTTGTCCAAAATAAATTTCAAAATGTATGGTCTTCTTTTCTTGACGGAGCAAGAAAAGAAGCAAAAGAACTCCTTGCGAAATTTAACGCGCGCGATGAATCCCGTTCGCTCTTGCCCGTTGATTTCTGTTCCGACATGTCGGGACAGAAATCAAAAGTCCCTTTATTCATCGCTTCCCATTCGCTCTCTCCGCCGAAATTTCACGCCCATCGCGCTTTTTTTATCGCATCAGGCTTACTTTCCATCTTGGCAAAAAACTTGTCATTTATTCTTTTTAATGACTTTTCCACTCAAATGAATTTGTTTTTGGCAGCAGTGATTTGGGATAAAGGATTTATGACTTGAGGACAAGAAAAATGTACGAGGCTTTTACATCGTTCCCGTAGTTTGTTTACCACCGTCTCTTTTATTTCCCTTCCTTCCTCAACGGAGAAGAGATGGTGTCTATTTTCTGCCGTCCAAACAACACATGTGGTTGGGAAAATAATATCCATCGAGATGGAGGTCATGACTAACGCAATAAAACTTTGTGAAGATTTGGTGATGAGAGTTCCATTGGAAGCCGTCTGAAATTTTTTTACATTCTTCTAACGAGTAACCGTGAACCATGCGCATACCACAAGAAACAATAGACCAGATCAGAAATTCTACCGACATCGTTGAATACATCGGGTCATTCGTCCGATTGAAGAAGCGAGGGAAAGATTACGTCGGACTGTGCCCATTCCATAACGAAAAGACTCCGTCGTTTACCGTTAGCGCAACAAAGCAACTGTTCTATTGCTTTGGCTGTCATCGCGGCGGTGATGTAGTAAAATTTGTGATGGAGTATGACAAAGCAAGTTACATTGAAGCGCTGGAAACATTGGCGGAACGGGCAGGCATCGCTATTACGCGCACCGAAGAGGCGTACGAATCTGCCAGTGAAACTGAAAAACTCTACAACGCGATGTCGTTTGCCGCTCGTTTCTTTTATACCAATCTCACCAAAACGCCGGAAGGTGAATTTGCGATGGAGTATTTCCGCAACAGAGGATTTACCAATCAGACAATTACCACATTCGGGCTGGGATATTCACTGCGCGGTTGGGATGCGCTGATTGCGAAAGCGGAAGAAGAGAAAATTTCTCCTGACGTGTTGGAGAAAGTCGGGCTTGTTCGGCGACGCGATGACCATACGTTGTATGATGTATTTCGCGGACGCGCGATGTTCCCGATCTTCAATACAACGGGGCGAGTCATTGCCTTTGGTGCGCGGAAATTGTACGACGACGACACGCTCGGCAAGTACATCAACTCATCCGAAACACCGATCTATCACAAAAGCAAAGTGCTGTATGGACTTTCTCAGGCGAAAGAAACAATTCGCCAGCGCGATTTTGTGGTTGTGGTAGAAGGATACGCCGATCTCATTTCTGTCTTTCAAGCAGGAACAAAAAATATTGTCGCTTCCAGCGGCACTGCGTTGACAAAGGAACAGGTGCAGTTGATTTCGCGCTACACAAAAAACATTACGTTGGTGTACGATGCAGATTCTGCCGGGGCAAACGCCATGCTGCGCGGTGTTGATTTGATTCTTGAAGGAGGATTGGATGTGCGGATAGCTCAACTGCCCGAGGGGGAAGACCCAGATTCGTTTGTACAAAAACAGGGAGGCGATGCGTTTGAAGAACTGCTGAAGAAAGCAGTAACGTTCATCGATTTTAAGGCGAATGAATACCGCCGTGCCGGAAAATTTGAAACGCCTGAAGGACGAACCGAAGTGGTGCGCGCCTTAGTGCAATCAATTGCAAAAATCCCTGATCATCTGAAGCGGGCGTTTTTCATTAAAGATGTTGCGGAGCGATACGATCTGTACGAATCGACACTCTATAATGAACTAGAGAAGTTGACTCGTAAAGTGCCGGAGAAGTTTGTTGCCACTGTGCGGACAGAAATTGAGCAGGAACCGCGCAGTGAATCACCGGCCAGTGTACCGGACGAACTGCCGATTGAAGAGACAGAATTGCTTTCGGTGGTATTCGAAGACCCGAAGGAAATGGTGCCATTTATTTTCCGGGACATCACGCCAAATGACTTTTCGCATCCTGCTGCTCGTGTCATTGCCGGCGCGGTACTGGAGTACTTTACCGAGCATCAAACAGTGGATGTCCATCAACTGTTGGCAATGGTTGAATCGGAAAAAGAAAAGACCATTGTAGCAAACATTGCGTTTCATCGTTACCAACTGAGTGAACGGTGGAATGATGTGGGAAGCAAATTTCATGAGACACGGCTGTACGAAATTGCTCTCGGCGCAATTAAAACGATGCGAAGAAAAAAACTAGAGAAAGAACTAAACGATAACCGTCTGCAAATGAAAAATGCCTCGCTCACCGGCGCCGATACAATACCATTCCTAAAACGCCAGCAGGAAATTCTTGCTAAACTGAAAGAAGTAGAAGGATTGAAGTTGATGAAGGGGTAGAATGATTTCACAGATGGCGCAGAGCCGAACGGAGATTGTTATTGCGCAGGGCGATTGCGCTAATTTTGCAGATGTCCGACACCTTATGAATAATCTATGGAATTTATTCAGTGTATGTGAACAAGGTATCGGATATCTTTCTTGCAACGCACTTTTTCAACGAGAACTACTTAAGATTCTTTTAATCGTCGCACTTCGACTTCGCTCAGTGCGGCGATAATCTGTGGCAGTAGGTTGTCGCACTTCGACTTCGCTCAGTGCGACAGTAATCTGTGGCAGTAAGTTGCCGTACTTCGACTTCGCTCAGTGCGACAGTAATCTGTGGCAGTAAGTTGCCGCACTTCGACTTCGCTCAGTGCGACAGTAATCTGTGGCAGTAAGTTGCCGCACTTCGACTTCGCTCAGTGCGACAGTAATCTGTGGCAGTAAGTTGTCTCACTTCGACTTCGCTCAGTGTGACAGTAATCTGTGGCAGTAAGTTGCCGCGCTTCGACTTCGCTCAGTGCAACCATCCTTTTTAATCCAACGGACTCTTTACTGAAATTCCTCCTCTATTCAGCACGTGAGTATAGATCATCGTCGTGCGTACGTCGGCATGCCCCAATAAATCCTGCACAGTGCGAATGTCGTAATGATTTTCGAGCAGGTGAGTGGCGAACGAGTGGCGGAAAGAGTGGGCGCTACCGGTTTTATTCACACCGGCTTTCAGTATTGCTTTTTTAATTGCGCGTTGAAGAACGGTTTCCGAAAGGTGGTGGCGCATTTCTTTTTTTGAGCGAGGGTCAATAGAACGCTTTATTGACGGGAAGAGATACTGCCAGCGGAATTCCTTTGCGGCGTGAGGAGATTTTATACCGAATGCGTAGGGCAAGTACACTTCACTGAAACCTTCTTGGCAATCTTGTTCGTGAATGAGTTTTACTTTTTGCAGTTGTCGTTGTAGGGGTTCTTTTAATGTTAACGGAAGCATGGTGATTCTATCTTTGTTGCCTTTTCCCTGCCTTACGATGATGGTGTTTTTTTCAAAATCCAAGTCGCAGATGCGCAACCGGAGTGCCTCAAGCAAACGAAGTCCCGAGCCGTACAGCAATTGTGCGATGAGTCGGTGGTCGCCATGGAGGTGAGAAAAAATTAGTTCGATTTCTTTTTGGGTAAACACTACCGGTAAACGTTTTGGGCGTTTTGCACGAACAACATGTATTAGGTCGCCAAGTTTTTTATTAAGGACTTTGTCATATAAGAACAGAAGCGCATTTAATGCTTGATTTTGTGTTGAGGGGGAAACCAATTCATGTTGCGCAAGGTGTGAAAGGAAAGCGGTAACTTCAGCGGCGCCCATTTGCAAGGGGTGACGTTTGTTGTGGTGAAGAATGTACCGCTTAATCCAATACACGTAGGCAGATTCAGTTCTTACGCTGAGATGTTTTAAGCGTATTGTTTCTCTGACTTGATCGAGGAGTTTTTTTGCCATACCTGTTTCTTGACTTTTCTGATTCTGTTTATTAACGTTCGCGGGAACAATAAACAAAAGAGTCTAATAATATTCAATAGCGAATATTATTAGACTTTCAGCAGTATAATCAATAGTTGGGCGGCACGTATCTAAAATTTAAAACTGTTATTGCGGCAGTTGTGGTATTTACAAGTTTGGCGTAGTTCAAAGCGTAAAAACAAAAGCAGTTTCTAAAGTTCTTAACAGTTCTTTTTCAATTTGGCTTTCAAAAACGTATCTACAAAGTGCTTCATTTCTATCAGCGATTTGTATAATGTTTTGAGTTTGCGGGAACTTGAAAGGGAAGTAACAACAAAGTCAAATTCGTTCTTGGTTAATGGGCAAACGTTACACGTCAACAATGGTAGGATTACAGTGCAGTGCAAGTTTACAAATTTTTTCGTGCCGCCCAACCAGTCACTCAAGTTGACGTGCAAACCGCCGACGCGCCGAATGGATGGAAATTGAGTTTTCAACTTATGACATACGATAGATATAATTTTCAGCAAATTAATAAACAGTTTCACCGCGCTGGAACGTTTGCCCGCAACTTAGTTCCAGTCCGTTAGCCCGCTGCCGTATCTATGAAAGAAGAGACTAGCAAAGAGCAGATCGCAAAAATTGCTTCTTTCCCAGATAATTGGTTGGTAAGAGCGGTTCACTTATTTTCAAGTGCAGAAATCATTTTTAATAAAAGTTTAGACAGATACCACAAGCAAATAAGAAATATAGTTTCTGAATCTAATGTAGAAGATAAAAGTATTGAAGACTCGATGGAGTATCTGCGTGTTGGATTCTTGCTTGCAGGATTCGGATTTGAAACGCTTTTCAAATATTGTTATATCAAACAAAAGCAGGAATATGTTCGCACAACGATATTGAAGTCTGGAAAAATACCTCATGAAATGAAGACTCATGATTTGATAGCATTAGCGAATTTAGCATTGTTGCCTATTGATTCCCTTAATACATACTTTCTTAAGAAATTATCCGATCACTCTATTTGGGCTGGTAGATATCCAGTTTCCTTAAACAGCAAACAATTTGATAACTCTCTTTTTT
>JBFMDF010000057.1:0-10099 GCA_040753935.1 Bacteroidota bacterium
AGTAAGCAGTGTAGTGGTTACGGGGAGTTTTAATGGCTGGAACAAGGAAAACGACCGTTTAACCGATGATGACGGCGATGGTACGTATGAATTAACACTGCAATTGGAACCAGGCAGTTACATTTATAAATTTATCGTTGATGGGAAGGAAATTCTCGACCCATTAAATCCGGAAAAGTCTCCAACCGGATTCGACAACTTCAATTCTGTCTTGCGTATTACGGAAAGCGACACGACGAAAGTTTTTCTACACGTCGGAAAATTTCAAAAGCGTAAAGGAATGGTGTCCTACTCATTTGTCTATGAAAATCCTCAGTATCGAAAAAATCTGACTGAAGCTAACATCATTGCTCTTCTGGATAATAAAAAAATAGAATCAAAACATATCAGCATTTCCCGCCACACGATTGAGTTCGAGTTCAAACCAAATGAGGTGAAGGGGAAGAGAGTGCTCCGCGTGTTGGTGACGACGGATGGAAAGAATTCCAACATGCAGCAAGTACAATTACTCAACGGAGAACCCGTTGGCGGCAAACAGCGATTTGCGGGCTGGGAAGATGGAGTGATCTATTCGATGATGATTGATCGCTTCAACAACGGCGATTCGTCCAACGATAATCCGATTGTCCACGATTCGCTCTTTTGGCAGGCAAATTATCAGGGGGGAGATTTTCGAGGAATTATCAAAAAAATTGATGAAGGGTATTTCGATTCGCTTGGAGTGAATATTTTGTGGCTCTCGCCCGTGTACGATAATCCGAACACTGCATTTCGTGAATATCCGCCACCGCACAGATGGTACAGCGGTTACCACGGCTATTGGCCTATCAATGATACTGCGGTGGAAGAAAAGTTCGGAACAATGGACGAACTGAGAGAATTGATTGCGAAAGCACACCAGCGCAACATCAAAGTACTGTTGGATATTGTTGCGCACCATGTGCATATCGATAATCCACTGTACACACAGCATCCTGACTGGTTTGGTACGCTTGAATTGCCGGATGGAAGGAAAAATTTGCGACTGTGGGACGAACATCGTCTGACAACGTGGTTTGAACCGTATATGCCGTCGTTCGATTACACGAAATCGCGTGAACCGATTGAGTACATGACAAAAAATTGCATTTGGTGGTTGAAACAAACCAACGCCGATGGTTTTCGTCACGATGCGGTGAAACATGTGCCGAATGACTTTTGGCGTGCATTAACGGAACGATTGAAACGTGAAGTTGAACTACCGGAAAACAGAACAGTCTATCAAATCGGAGAAACATTCGGCGATTACAACTTGGTTGCGTCATACGTCAACAATGGTCAGTTGAACGCGCAGTTTAATTTCAATCTTTCGTACTTCGCCATTCCAGTCTTTATTGAACCGGAACGGTCGTTTGCCTCAATTGATTTCCACCTCAAAAAATCATTCGAAGCATTTGGGTATTACAATTTGATGGGAAATATCATGGACAGCCACGATAAAGTTCGTTTTATGGCATATGCCGACGGTGATATTACCATGCAGGGAGTTGATACGCGGGAGTTGGCATGGACGAATCCGCCGACAGTTGATCGTCCCGACAGTTACAAGAAAGCAGCGCTGTACTATGCGTACTTATTTACAATTCCCGGATTGCCGGTGGTCTATTATGGCTCAGAATTTGGGATGACAGGAGCCGACGATCCGGACAACAGGAGAATGATGCGCTTTGGTGATTCGCTGACGGTATCCGAACAACAGATGTGGAAGGAAACACAGAAGATCATTCGGTTGAGGAATGAACATTCAGCGCTGAGGTACGGTGATTTCTACACGCTGAAAGCAGATGAAAAAATTTATGCGTACGTGCGGTCAGATTTCAATGAGCGGTTATTGATTGTATTGAATAAGAGTTCACAACAAGAAACAGTGGATATTGCTCTTCCGTCGGCATACGATGTAAAAAAATTATTTGACACGGTGACGGAAGAACAGATTATTGTAACCAACGGTATAGTGTCTGTACCTATGTCTGGCGTGAGTTGGAGAGTATTTAAACTTCAGCACTAACGCGTTGATGAAGTAACATGCAACTGTCAAAAGGATAACTCATGAACAAACCCCGCCTCTCGTTCAGTCAAATCTGGAATATGAGTTTCGGATTTCTCGGCATTCAATTTGGTTTTGCACTGCAAAATGCAAACGTCTCACGTATTTTTGAAACACTCGGCGCAAGTATTGATGCAATTCCCATCTTGTGGATTGCAGCGCCGACGACCGGTCTCATTGTTCAGCCGATCATCGGCTATATGAGTGATAGAACGTGGGGAAGACTTGGTCGGCGTCGTCCCTATTTCTTAACGGGAGCAATTCTGGCTACTGCAGCGTTATTTGTGATGCCCAATTCTCCTGCCTTGTGGTTTGCGGCACTCATGCTATGGGTGATGGATGCCTCTATCAATATCTCGATGGAACCATTTCGCGCGTTGGTTGCCGACTTGCTTCCCTCCGAACAGCGCACTATCGGTTTTGCAGTACAAAGTTTCTTTATCGGATTGGGAGCAATCATCGCGTCGTCTCTGCCGTACATTTTTACGAATTGGTTCGGCATCAGCAACAGCGCGCCGGCAGGAGAGATTCCTCAATCAGTCATCTATTCATTTTATATCGGCGGAATAGCTTTTCTTGGCGCCGTTAGTTGGACGGTGATTCGCACAAAAGAATATCCTCCGCAGGATATGGAATTGTTTGAAAAAGAAAAAAGAGAGAGCCGCGGTTTCTTTACCGGCGTAAAAGAAATTTTTCTCAACCTTCAACACATGCCGAAAACAATGGTGCAACTTGCTGTAGTGCAGTTCTTCTCATGGTTTGCGCTCTTTTGCATGTGGATTTATACTACCAGCGCAGTTACCAGTCACATCTTCAAAGCAACCGATTCAACGTCTGCTCTCTACAATGAGGGTGCAAACTGGGTTGGTGTGCTGTTTGCCGCATACAATGGTTTTGCCGCGTTGGTTGCATTTTTACTGCCGCTGATTGCGCAACGGACGAGTAGAAAAACTGTGCACATGATATCGCTGATGATGGGCGGATTGGGACTTGCTTCATTCTACGTTGTTTCTGATCCGAATATTCTGCTTGTATCGATGCTTGGTGTTGGACTTGCATGGGCAAGTATTCTTTCGATGCCGTATGCCATTCTTGCCGGTGCGCTTCCTCCAAGTAAAATGGGGGTGTATATGGGAATCTTCAACTTCTTCATTGTCATTCCACAAATAACTGCGGCGGGTATTTTAGGATATTTAATGCACACGGTACTTAACAACCAAGCAATCAACGCGTTGATACTGGGCGGCTTTTCAATGATCATCGCCGGTTTTTGTACATTGTTTGTTGACGATATTGACGAGCCGGCAAAAAAGTAAAGATATAAATACAGGCGTGTTCAACCGTGACAGTTTGAGGTGAAAGCCGTATATTTATATTGAGAGACATCTTAAAATCTGTTTTTAACTTACAAATGATTACACCGGGTGCCTGCCTTACGGCAGGCAGGCCTGCCTGTGAAAATGGAGTGGCGGGCAGGGAGTCGAAGTGTGATAATTTCAACAGAATCATCAGAAAGAACTTCCGGATGATTCGATTTCACTCACCATGATTGAATAACTTTCAGAAGTTTGCAATATCAGTTTATGAAAAAATCCATTTTTGTTTTTTTGATCATTCTTTCTCTTCCACTGCTTGGACAGCGTCAACGTCCGGAGTTTCGGCTTAGTTACGACCTGGCGCGGTTCCGGGGCGATGCGGAACATTTGTATCTTGAAGTGTACTATTCATTTGATGTTACCGCATTAACGTATGTCCACCGCAACGGTGTGTTCCACAGTGAAATGATAATGAGCATCACGTTTACGAAGACGACAAGCGATTCCGTTGTTGCGAGGCAAGCATGGAGAATCCCTTTTAGTGTCAGCGATACAGCGATGTTGGAAAGTTCTCGTTCGTATGTTGACATTTTCGGTTTTTTGTTAAAGCCCGATCTGTATCGCATCTTTCTTGTTGCGCAGGATGTGAATGCACCTGACATTAAAGACAGCGTAGCCTTAACCGCCAATGTACAACAGTTGCCACAGAATGGCATTTCTCTTAGCGATGTTGAATTTGCGAGTTCAATTGTTCAGGTAGAGCGAGATAGTTCCAACAGATTTTATAAAAATACCTTTGAAGTCAGACCGAACCCATCGAAATTATTTGGTGAACACCAGCCCGCCCTCTTTTACTACCTGGAAGTCTACAATCTTCTGAAACATCAATCGGAGAAATACTACACCAAAGCGGTTGTTACGAATGCGGTGGGGAAAGAGGTTATCAGCCATGAAAAAGTGAAACGACGAATTAATGATTCAAATGTAGAAGTTGGCATGATGAAAGTGAATACGCTGAGGACCGGCGTCTACACATTCTCATACACCGTTAGCGATTCTGTTGATGGACGTGCTGTGTCATCGTCCAAAAGATTTTTTGTTTACAATCCCTCCTTACCGATTGATACTCTCGTTTCAACGTCGAGAGGCAATGTAGATGCTACTGAATATGCCACCATGACTGAGGAGGAACTCGATAAAGAATTTGAACGCTCGCGATACGTAGCAAACGGTGCTGAAATTACACAGTACTCGAAACTCAAGGGTGTAGAAGCCAAGCGGAAAGCATTGTTTGAATTTTGGTCGTCCCGAGATGAAGACAAGTCAACTCCAATCAACGAAACAAAAATGGAGTACTTCCGGCGTGTTGAAATCGCCAATGTGCAGTATAAAACAGGATTTCGCGAAGGGTGGAAAACTGATCGTGGACGAGTGTTTATTGTGTATGGACCTCCGGATGAAATTGAACGGCACGCCAATGAAACCGATGTGAAACCGTACGAAATTTGGCATTACAATTCAATTCAGGGGGGAGTGATATTCATTTTTGGAGATCGGACTGGTTTTTCGGATTATATTCTGCTTCATTCTACACACCGAAGCGAACTGCATGACGAAAACTGGCGAAGACAAATCGAAGCGAATTGACACTTGCCCGGCAAGGGTAATTTACGTACCTTTGTTGTGGAAAAATTTTTGACGACGCACGACCACGGTACGTAAACAAATTCACTAATTCCTTTAATTCTATCCCGCGAGGTAGGAAAGGAGAACACAATGAAGTGCAAAGCACTCATCGAGTATTGTATCCCGCAAACCTCCTTCTCGCAACGAGAAACGGAGGTTTTTTTCTATGTCTGCTAAACAAACCCTGATTGATGCGAAAGGGTTTGCCCGCACTGTCACACGTCTGGCACACGAAATCATCGAACGAAATAAAGGAGCCGAAACGCTCGGCATTGTCGGCATTCGCACACGCGGCGATCTTCTTGCTCGGCGCATAGCCCACAAAATTTCGCTGATGGAAAACATCTCTGTGCCGATCGGCAGTTTGGACATTACACTCTATCGCGACGATTTGCGGGGCAAACTCAATCAACCGCAACTGAAGACAACAGATATTTTGTACGACATTCACGATAAGAATATCATTCTTGTTGATGACGTACTGTTTACCGGCAGAACGGTACGTTCCGCTCTTAATGCGTTAATGGATATTGGCAGACCGGCATCAATTCAACTTGCGGTATTCATCGATCGCGGACATCGCCAACTTCCCATCAAAGCGGATTTCATTGGAAAAAATATTCCCACCTCATTTACTCAGCAGGTGCAGGTGATGATGTCCGAAATTGACGGTGAAGATGCGGTCTACCTTGTCGAGGAAGGAGAGAACATCTGATGGGACTCCAGAGCAGACATCTTCTCGGTCTTCAAGGCATGCCCAAAGAAGACATTCAATTGATTCTCGACACCGCAGTTTCGTTCAAGGAAATTATCAATCGTCCGATAAAAAAAGTGCCGACGCTACAGGGAAAAACAATTGTCAATTTGTTCTTTGAAAGTTCCACACGCACACGCACATCATTTGAACTTGCAGAACGGCGGCTTTCTGCCGATGTGGTTACATTTACTGCGGCAACGTCAAGCGTATCGAAAGGGGAGACGCTGAAAGATACTGCGCGTAACATTGAAGCGATGAAAATTGATATGGTCGTCATTCGCCACAACGCCGGCGGTTCGGCGCACTTTCTCTCTCGCATCATTGGTGCGAACGTTATCAATGCCGGCGATGGACAGCACGAACATCCCACGCAAGGGTTGCTTGATATGTACACACTGCGTGAACACTTTGGAACGTTAGAAGGATTACACGTGTGCATAGTTGGAGACATTTTGCACAGTCGTGTGGCTCGTTCAAATATCTACGGATTGCAAACAATGGGGGCAAAAGTGTCCGTGTGCGGACCGGCTACGCTGATGCCGAGAGATATTGAAAAACTCGGTGTGGATGTGTACTTCCATCTTGACGACGTGTTGCCCAGCGTTGATGCGTTAAACGTTTTACGCATTCAATTGGAGCGTGAAGCGGGAGGATATTTCCCATCGCTGCGTGAGTTTCATCGTTACTTCGGCGTGACCAAAGAACGTCTTGATAAAGTGGGCAAACCGATTGCCATTTTACATCCCGGTCCAATTAATCGCGACGTTGAACTGTCAGCCGATGTTGCTGACGGACCACATTCACTTATTTTACAGCAGGTAGAAAACGGCGTTGCTATTCGTATGGCTGTGCTGTACTTGCTTGGGACTCACAATTAGTAACAGATGGTACGCATTGACGAAGTCAATTCGATGGATTCAAAGGAAAGATCGTTTCAAACTTTTAATAATATCGCCGACAGGTGTTGGTAATTCCTGTTAGCAGAAGGAACAGGTATGGCTGAAAAAATATTGTTGCAACACGGACGACTTATTGATCCTCAATCCAATCGCGATGAAGTGGTGGATATGCTGATTGTTGATGGAACAATCGAGGCGATCAAAAAGACCATTTCTCCACAGAGTGATTATCGCGTTGTAGCATTGAAAGATAAAATTATTGCGCCGGGTTTCATTGATATACACGTTCATTTACGCGAACCGGGGTTTGAGCACAAAGAAACAATTGAATCCGGCACATTATCTGCAGCGTATGGAGGATTTACGGCTGTGTGCTGTATGCCGAATACAAATCCGGCGATCGACGACGAATCGCTGGTGACATTCGTCCAGATGCAGGGGAAAAGAGTTAACGGAGGAATTGTTGATGTGTACCCGATTGCTTCGGTGAGTAAAGGACGAGAAGGAAAAACCCTTGCCCCGATTGCCGAACTTGTTGGCGCCGGTGCAGTGGGATTAAGTGATGACGGCACGCCGGTATACGATGCAACCATTATGCGCAGAGCGCTTGAGTATGCAAAAATGTACAACGTGCCGGTGATGCAGCACTGCGAGGTTCCGGAACTTGCTCGCGGCGGTGTGATGCACGAAGGGAAAGTATCCACCGAACTGGGACTGCCGGGGATTCCAAGTATAGCAGAAGAAATTATGATTGCGCGAGACCTCTTGCTGACCGAATACACAAACTCGCGCTACCATGTGTGCCACATGAGTACGGCAAAATCTGTTTCATTAGTGCGTGAGGCGAAACAAAGGGGTACTGCAGTCACGTGTGAAGTAACTCCGCATCATTTTTCTGCTACCGATGAACTTGTCCGCACGTACGACACCAATACGAAAATGAATCCTCCTCTTCGCACGAAGGAAGATGTAGAAGCAATCAAAGAAGGGCTACAGGACGGAACAATTGACGTTATTGCAACCGACCATGCCCCTCATTCACTCGACGAAAAGGAAGTGGACTATATTCAGGCGCCGTTCGGCATCGTTGGGCTGGAGACAGCAATCGGTTTAACGATAACAGAGTTGGTTGAACAACAATACCTGACGTTAGCGCAAATGATAGAAAAACTATCGGTCAACCCGCGCCGCATCATTGGCAGAGAAATTCGTGTACAAGAAGGCGCAACAGCAAATCTCACGCTCTTCGACCCTAATGTGCAATGGAAGGTGGAGACTTCTGCCTTCAAATCCAAATCAAAGAATTCACCCTTTAATGGAAGAGTGCTGAAAGGAAAAGCAGTTGGCGTTGTGAATAACGGGAAAATGCTGCTGTATTAAGCGTACGTATCACCCTATCATGTTCATCATTCGCTCTGAAATATTCTCTCAATTTCCTGAGATTGTGTTCGGTATGAGCACGCGTCAGCCAAATTCCAAAATTCCATTTGACAACAATATGAGTGTTACTGTTGGAGATGATGCACTCAACGTATCGGCTAATCGGAAAAACTTTTTTACTACATTAGGTATTACAGAAGAGCACATCTCCTTTCCGATGCAGGAACATACCGATGTTGTTCGAATAACAACTCACCCCGAACGTTATCCCCACTGTGATGCACTAGTAACGGATAAAAAAAATCTCTTCCTCGCTGTGAGTGTTGCGGATTGCACTCCGATTATGTTGTTCGATCCCACTCGACAAATTGTGGCAGGCATTCATGCCGGGTGGAGAGGAACATCAAAACGGATTGTTACCAATACGTTGCAGTTGATGCGACAGCAATGGAATGTTCTCCCTGAACATGTTATTGCCTTTATTGGTCCTTCGGCTGGAATATGTTGTTACGAAGTTGGCGAAGAGGTCGCGCAATTGTTTCCGAGCGAATGTACGCGTACTGCAAAGCATGGGAAGTACCTTCTCGACGTAAAGAAAGCCAATCTCCTCGAACTTCTTGCAAATGGCGTACAAGAATCACATATTGAAGTGCATCCGGACTGCACGATTCACAATCGGCAGTACCATTCGTTTCGACGGGACGGGAAACAATCGGGAAGGATGCTGGCGGTGATTGGAATGAGAGAATGATGTTATAATAGTATTGTAAGAAATATCAATTCCACATTATGCCAAAGGAAAAAAATTTATGTGTGGCATTGTCGGCTATATTGGTCAAAAGAATTCGTTGCCGTTGTTGATTGACGGATTGAAACGCCTCGAGTATCGAGGGTATGATTCAGCAGGTGTAGCCATACTGCAGAACGCACATTTGAAGGTAACGAAGAAAGCAGGCAAAGTGAATGAATTGGAAAAAGCAACTGCTTCCAGCGGTTATACCGGAACTGTCGGTATTGCTCATACGCGTTGGGCAACGCATGGCGAACCGAGTGATGTGAATGCCCACCCGCACATCAGCAACGATGGCACTATTGCATTGATCCACAACGGCATCATTGAAAATTACCAAGCCATTCGAAAGAAACTTGAATCGCTGGGGTATCATTTCACTTCGGCGACTGATACTGAAACGCTGGTACATCTTATTCAGGAGATGAAAAAAGTGGCGGGGGATTTAGAGACAGCCGTTCGCCTTGCACTGCGCCAGGTTGAGGGAACGTACGGTATTGCAGTACTCTCTTCACGGGAGCCGGATAAAATCATTGTGGCGCGGAAGGGAAGTCCCTTAATTATCGGTATCGGCGAAAATGAACATTTTGTTGCGTCCGATGCATCGGCGATCGTTCCTTATACGCGTCACGTCGTGTACCTTGAAGATGGTGAAATTGCGGTGTTGAAGCAGAGTACCTTTGAAACAAAAACAAACGACAATGTTGACATCATCAAGCAAGTGCAAAAGATAACTTTCGATATTGAAGAGATCGAAAAAGGAGGATACGATCACTTCATGTTGAAAGAGATTATGGAACAGCCCGAAACACTTCGCAACGCAATGCGGGGAAGAGTGCTGAGTGAGGAAGGAAGCGCAAAACTAAGCGGACTGAGTGAAGTGATGCACTTGTTGGAGAACGCTCAGCGAATAATCCTGACTGCGTGCGGCACATCGTGGCATGCAGGTTTGGTGGCGGAATATATGCTCGAACAGTATGCCAGAGTGCCGGTAGAGGTCGAGTACGCCTCGGAATTCAGATACCGCAATCCAATTATTACCCCTACCGACGTGCTGTTCTTGATTAGTCAGAGCGGAGAAACGGCAGACACCCTTGCGGCGCTACGAGAAGCAAAGAGCAAAGGGGCGTCAGTTCTCGGAATATGTAATGTTGTTGGCAGTACAATCGCTCGTGAAAGTCAAGG
>JBFMDF010000058.1:0-9918 GCA_040753935.1 Bacteroidota bacterium
AGCTGCAGGCACTGTCTCCTCTGCAGGGGTACGAATTGATGAATTCGAGAATCTGAAGTTTTCGTTGATTCAACGATTTTCTTTCTGATTCTTGTGGGTTGGTGGCATCGAGTGATTCACAGCGGAGAGAAAAGAACGCGACGACGAGTACAATATTTAATCTTCCCTTTGTTATAGTCATTACTGCCTTTAGTGATTAGCATTAGTTTGTGATTGATGGTATGCAAAAACTAACAAGATGTGCTACTTAACAGCATTCCGTACCGCAGAACTTTGATCCAACACAACTTCTTTGTCACTGGGTACGACCGGCACAGTAGAGTCCTTTCAATAATGACAAAAAACATCAGCGTTTGAAGTTCCGTTCATACAAAGCAATCCATTGTAGTGGTGTTACTTTAGCAACCAACTCAGCAATAAGTTTGAACGGAATCTCTTCTGGTTTCTTAAACCGAACACAACTTTTCCCCATATCCAGTTTTGCTTTTGAATGTTTTCGATATTCTTTTTTGAACCATTCTGTGAGTTGTACATCGGCATACATTCCCATATGGTAAAAGGCGATAAAATTTTTCTGCAACGCAATGTTGATGAAGGGAAGCGGTTGTTGGGGATTACCATGGTAACCGGCAGGATAGATGGAATGTGGCACAACATACCCGATCATTCCATAACTCATTGTTTCAGAAAATCCCTTGGGGAGATGTTTTTGAACTGTTTGGCGCAATTTTTTTAGCGGTTCTTTGTACTCCGCCGGTAGGGAGTCGAGATATTCTTCAACAGTGTTTGCCGTTGAACGCATGTGAATTAATTGTTTTGTAGATTGAAAAAGTCTATCGTGAATAATGTAGAGAAGGGAAGAATAGAAGTCAAGGCCGCAGGTACTTCCGTAGTCTTTGGTTGTGCAATCAAAACATTCCCGGATGTTTTCCACTGCCGAATGCCGACAGTACCACAATGCTCAGCAGAAGAGTCGCCTGAAGATACAGAAACAACGATATCGTTTTGTTTTGTCGTGATAAAAGTTGTTCAAAATTTTCAGGTCGTTTATTGTCAATTGCCGATTTGATAAGCATTGCTCGTTTGGCATTGATGCGGGGAGCAATATAGATGGCATTGATCGAAAGAATAATGAATAGAACAATCTTCACCTCAAGCCACGTCTCACGGGGCCAAACGCCTCCTAATCCGTACCGGTTCATCATATTGCCGACTCCTGTTAGTAATAACACAACAACAACGTACGGCCCGAATGAGGCAAACAGTCGCATGATTCCGCCGATGTATAGTTTTCGGTCCCAGTCGGGTTCACTATTCATTTTCTTATTGAGAATAAAAAAAGAAATCAGCGCCGCCGATGAGAAACCGAATGCAAGAATGTGAAGGAGAAAGTTGTACGAATACGCCGTCATATTGACACTCTATTGGTTAATGGTAGAAAGTCGTCTACAATCTATCAAACTGTATAGAGGATGTCAAGGCAGAGGAGAGGTTTTTTACTTCTCTTGATCGAGAGCCGCTCTTACTGTTTGTGTAACCTTTTTGATGTCGTACGGCTTTTCAATGAAGTGTTGTACTCCTTCGTTTAGCATTTTACTTCTCAGTTGCGGTTCTAAAAAGCCGCTGGTGAAAATTAAACGGATTGATGGATTTACTTGTTTGAGCTGAAGCAGCAGTTCAAACCCGCTTCGTTTCGGTAATCCTATATCAGAGATCACCAGAGCAATTTGGTGGTGGCGTTCTGTATACAGACTTAACGCTTCGTCAACATCGCCGGTCGAAAAAACAGTATAACCGTTTGATTCAAGAATTTGTTTGAGAAGTTCACGTAGCATCTCTTCATCTTCCACAATTAAAATGGTTTCGCTACCGCCGGGTACTGTCTCTAAAGTAGTTGGAGTTTCGCCATCAAAATCTAGCACCATTCGGGGAACAGGAAAATAAAGATGAAATGTTGTGCCAACGCCTACCGTTGAGTCAACTGTCAGATGACCCTTGTGGCTTTTTACCACACCGTACACCACTGCCAGGCCAAGGCCGGTTCCCTTTCCTTTTTCCTTGGTAGTGAAAAACGGTTCGAAGATGCGTGATTTTGTTGCTTCATCCATTCCGGTGCCGGTATCTTGCACGCTTACTCGAATATATTCATCTTCCATCTCGTCCGAGAATGTGGTTGGTATTTCGTTCTTGGCAACAGTGGTCGTTGCAATAGTGATTGTTCCACCGTTTGGCATCGCATCTCGTGCATTGACAACGAGGTTCAAAATAACTTGATGAATTTGTGTATAGTCTCCATTGATTGTTTTTAGTTGACGATCAATATCAAGGTGAAAATTAATGGTTTTTGGGAATGTTTCTGTAGCAAATGAAACAATTTCTTTAATGATGTCGTTAATACGCACCGATTCAACAACTGAATCGCTTTTTCTTGCAAAGGTTAGTATTTGTTTGACAAGTGCGGCACCCCGTTGTGTGGCTTTTGTAATTGTCTCGAGACTAGCATTAAGTCGTTCATCCAGTATTTTTGCGCGCGACATAATGTTGGTATGTCCAAGGATGATGGCAAGAATATTGTTAAAGTCGTGTGCAATACCTCCGGCAAGTGTGCCGATACTCTCCATCTTTTGCGTTTGGAAGAGTTGTTGCTCGAGTCTTTTTCGTCTCGTGTCGTCAAAAATATAACCACGAATCTCTTTTAGTTCTTCGTTCTCGTCGAATATTCCCAAAGCATTTTCAATAATATAAACGGGTGAACCGTCAAAATGACGTGCTGTGCTTTCTTTGTAGACAATGGCTCGTTCCTTTCGTACTTGTTCCACAAACTTCTGTCGTTCTTGGGGTGAAGAATATAGAGCCGACATGTTCGTCTGAAAGGCTTCCTCTTTGCTCTTGAATCCGAATATGTTCAAGAACGCAGGATTGCAATCCAACAGTCGTCCGTCGGGTGCGGAGATGTAGTCGCCGGTTAAGTCGTTCTCGAAGAATTCACGGTATCGCCGCTCCGCTCGTTGCAGTTTCTCTTCGGCAAACTTTTTTTCTGTAATGTCGCGTGCGATGAAGTGAAATCCTGTAATCGTCCCGTTTTCTTCAATGAGCCGTGCATTTTGAGCATACCACTTAATTTCGCCCCCCTTCGTGCGGAAGGGATACTCGGTGTAACTGACAAGTTGTCGACTTAAAAATTGTCTGAAATATGTGTATGAGACTCGTTTTCGATGTTCGGGAAGGATAAGGTCGTTGTATCGAAGTTTTTGCAATTCCGTCACTGAGTATCCGGATGACTTTAACGCCGCAGCATTAGCATATTGGAAGTATCCCTGAGCATCAGTCGTAAAGATGTTTTCAACAGCATTTTCAATAACGAGGCGGTAACGTTCTTCACTTTCACGTAGAGCCATCTCGATTTCTTTTTGATCCTCAAGCATACTCAAAAGAGAGGCACGGGCTTTTTCGGATTCTTCTAACCGTGCTTGGGTTTCCCTTTCATTAATCTCTAATTGCATCAACCGTATCTGCTCGGTCATATCTGTTACCACAAGACTGATCACCGGCTCAACACCGTCTGTGTGCAGAAGATTGAAAGAGCAGAGGGTTGGGAACGTGGTTCCGTGCTGGGAAAGCAACTTCAATTCTCCCCGTTGTTTTTTATCTGATAGAGTAAGCTGTACCATGTTGTGCAGACGCTCATGGTTATCCGAGTCAACCCACGATTGAAGTGATGTGCCAATCAATCGTTCAAGAGAAACGTTGAGCATTTCAGCCAAACGGTGATTCGCATACAAAATCATGCCGTCGGCTGTTAGTGTTCCGGCTCCCTCATTCATTTCTTCAACAAGCAGACGGTACGTTTGTTCCGCCCCTTTGAGGGTAAAGATATGCTCTTGATCGCCTGTGGAGACTACAAGAGCATCTACTTCGCCACTGCGGATGGCACGCAACGCTTCTTCTGCCTCGGCGAGTCTTATTTGCAGTTCTTCATTCTCAGCGAGAAGTTCTTTTTCTCTTTTTGTCTGCGTCATGGATGTTATTTCTCTTTTTGGAGATCCAATCCTACTATGAGTCGATCAATTTTTGACATATCGCCGATGATGCGGCGTAATGGGAGGGGCAGTTTCTTGATAAGTGTCGGGGCGGCAATAATTTGCTCACCCTCTGCCAGCCTCGGTTTCTGGTATATATCAATCACCTCAAGTTCATAGCGTCCTTTCAGATGCTGCTCGCATACGTTTTTAACATTTTCAATAGCCCGAAGCGATCGAGGGGTAATACCCGAAACGTATAAGCGTAATACATATCGTTCTTTCGATGAACCGGAAATGGCAACCTCAAAGGCTTTTGTGTTTGTCGTATTTTTTGACATGGTTTATTTCTCTTCCTTCTGTCGCAAGTCGAGTCCGATAAGCACGCGTTCGGTGCTGGAGAGGTCACCAATAATCTTACGGATCGGTTGTGGGAGTTTTCGTACTAGTGTAGGGAGGGCAAAAATCTGATCGCCACGAGCGAGTTGTGGATTTTTCACCACATCTATCACTTCTATGGTATACTTGCCTTTCAGGTGCTCTTCACAAATACGTTTGAGATTGGCAAAGGCGGTTATGGATTTTGTTGTTTGTCCCGCAACATATAATCGTAGGTGCCAGATCTCTTTGGTTGTTTTTGTTCTTTGTTGATATGTTTTCATTGTATATACTTTTTTGAGTAGAAAGGGTAGTGGTTCATGAGTAATCAAAAATGACAGTGTATCAATCTGCCTGTTTGCTTTTTCTCAGCGCTGAACGTTCTTTCATAAGAATGTTTTCATATTCCTTTTCATGACTAATGAGACGATGTGTTTCTTTCTCAGCCATCTCATACTCAGCGTGGAGTGCGGCTATTTGCGCTTCCAGCACTTTGCGTTTGCGTAACAGTTCAAGTTTTTTACGTTCCATCTCTTCCCGTTGAGCTACTTGCTCGGCTTGTTTCTGCGCTTCGCGAGCTAATCGCGCAGAACCGGTAAGCACGCCTTCGGAACCCACGTACACATCCTTAAGTTCAATGCCGTGAGGGGTTAGGACGAATTCGCGAATCTGGTTTGAATGCGCCATGCCGCGGGATTTTAGGACGTACATTCCTCGATTGCGCTCTCCCCCGAGTTCGATATCGCGTAAAAGAATCCACGAGTCAATCAACGATGAAATGGCGACGTTCGTATGTTCCAGTGCATCGTCGCCACCGGTCAAACTGGTAAAAAACGAGGTTATGAAATGCAGTTTGAAAAAATCAACCAATCGGACCAGCATTGCCTTGACTTCGATATCATTGTTGCCGACAACCAAACTACTGATCGGGTCAACAATAACAACGCTGGGCTTGAATGAACTCACTGCTTTGTGTATCTGTGTCAGATGATTTTCTAAGCCGAAACGTGTTGGTCGGGTTGCCTGAAATCGGAGCAAATCTTTTCTCGTCCACTGTTCCAGGTTCAAGCCGATCGAACGCATATTGCGAAGGATTTGCGCCTGCGATTCTTCGAATGCACAATACAATACACGTTCGCCGCGAGCACACGCAGCGTTTGCAAAGTGTGCCGCTAAACTCGATTTGCCTGTGCCTGCAGTACCTGAAACGAGAATACTGCTGCCACGATAAAATCCTTTGCCGCCCAACATCTTATCTAAACGGGGAATACCGGTACGCACCCGTTCCTTAGACGCCGAATGTATTAAGCCGGCCGATGTAATAGGAAATACCGTTATCCCATCCTCATCAATTAGAAAAGGATACTCGTTCGTACCATGCGTGGTGCCGCGATATTTTACGATACGCATCCGGCGCGTAGAAACCTGCTCGGCGACACGATGGTCAAGGGAGATGACACAATCGGAGACGAATTCTTCTATTCCTTCACGGGTAAGTAAGTCCCCTGAGCGCTCACCGGTGATGATAGCGGTTACTCCTTTTGTTTTCAACCAACGAAAAAGTCTGCGCAATTCTGCGCGTAGGATCATCGGATGGGGAAGTCCACCGAAAAGCGATTCGACGGTATCCAGCACAACGCGTTTGGCGCGGATCGAATCAATCGCATAGTTGAGGCGAACGAAAAGACCTTCCAGATCATATTCACCGGTTTCATGAATTTCACTCCGTTCGATGTGGACGTAATCAATGAAGAGTTTCTTTTTCTTTACAAGGTCAGTTAGGTTGAACCCGAGTGAGGCAACGTTCTTGGTGAGTTCTTCGGCTGTCTCTTCGAACGCCATGAAAACACCCGGTTCGTCGTATTGCATTGCACCACGTATAAGAAATTCCGTTGCAAAAAGTGTTTTCCCACATCCTGCACCACCACACACCAATGTGGGGCGCCCTTGTGGCAATCCGCCCCCGCTAATTTCATCAAAACCCTGTATGCCGGTAGGGACTTTTTGCAATGTGTTTTCAATCTTTTTCATCGTTGATATTCCTTTGTTGTTGTGGGTTGTTCAATGTCTGCACTTGTAGTACCGATTTGTATTTGGGTGCCTTGCCCGCCTGCTGGAGTAGTGCGTTTACTTCGCTTTTCAACTCGAGAATGCGTGTTTCTCTTCCTTGTGCTGTTTTGTACCAACGTTGTAACTCGCTCAGTTGTTGCTGAATTGCTTCTTCTGCCCGTTTTCGGCCTGTTATATCAAATGCCGTCCCAAGCACGGCTGGTTGTCCTTCATACTCAATCATCGCGGCAGTGAAGTCCACCCACCGAAGATCACCAGTTTTTGTCATTACTCTCACTTCCATGTTTGGTGCCACATTTTCGCCACGTAGGCGAGCCATACCGCGTTGCCGGACGTTCTCTTGTTCGTCGAGATGTACGATTTCCCAAAATTTCTTCGAGAAAAGTTCTTCGCGGGAGTAGCCCAGCAGTCGTTCCGCCGCTCTATTGGCGTAACGGAGATAATCACCCTGATAGATGATAATAGCGGAACTTGCAGTTTCGGTAAGGGTACGGAAGCGTTCTTCGCTTGCCCTCAACAATTCTGTTGCCAACTTCTGCTCGGTAATATCAATGGCAACGCCGCGGATCGATTCGAGTCTACCGGCTTTCATCAGCGGTATGGTGGAAGCGCGTACCCACAATGTTTGTCCCGATTTTGTCTTAAACCGAAACTCCGCGGGTTTCATTGTTCCGCCGGCTAGCGCTACACGGAACTGTTTCTTGACTGCCTTAACGTCATCCGGATGGATGATATCCACATACTGCCGGCCGAGAAGTTCGGACTGGGTATATCCTGTCTTTTCTTCAATGACGGGACTTACATACGCCAGTTGTAAATGTCTGTCCAACAAGTAGGTAACTTCGTTGCTGTTCTCCACGAGATCTTTGTACAGTCGTTCTGAGTTACGAAGCTCTTCTTCATACAGCTTTCGCTCTGTGATATCAAAAGCCGTTCCTATGGCGTATGCCTTTCCGTTCGGCTTGAACATACCCGCGGCAAAATCAACCCACCGACTCTCACCGTCCTTACGAAGAATTTTGAATTCATACTGGCTGGATACTTGCTCGCCGCGCAACCGTGCTTCCCCTCGCTGGCGAACAAGGTCACGATGGTCTGGGTGGACAACCTCCCAGAAGTTCATGTTAAGGAGTTCGGCGCTTGTGTATCCGGTAAGAGATTCAGCAGCCGGATTAGCGAAGGTGAACTTCTCGCTGTAGGTGAAGATAGCAGCAGATGTCGTGTTTGCTAAAGTACGGAATCGTAATTCGCTTTCGTTCAATGCTCGTCTGGTTTCAACGTACTCTGTGATATCTTTCTGGATCGCAATGAATCCTATGGTTTGAGATTGGCGATCTTTGATTGGGTCAATGGTCGATTCGATTGTGGCAAAGCGGCCATCTTTGGTACGATTGATGAATTCTTCGCGAAATGTCTCTCCTGAACGGATTCTTGCCCAGAAGTCTTGATAGAACCCGGGAGAGAGTTTTCCGCTCTTGAGAATGCGAGGCGTTTGACCGAGCGCCTCAGAACGGGTGTAGCCATAGAGTTTTTCGAACGCTTCGTTGACATAGTTGATGCGGCCATCCACATCGGTCATGAAGACGACATCGTTGGATGCGGCAATGGCTTGTTCTAAGAGGGAGCGGGCCTCTTCGACCTTGACACGCGTAGTGACGTCGAAAGCGGTGACAAGCTTGGCCTTGTGCCCCGCGAACACGAGCGAGTGGGAGGTGATTTCGACAAAGATGATGGAGCCGTCTTTTTTCCTATGGCGCCAGACGCCAGCATTGTTCAGTCCCTCGGTTACATAAGCAACATTTTTCAGAAGTGCGGGAATGTCTTCCTCCGGCCGGATATCTTTAATCGTCATGCGAAGAAATTCTTTTTCCGTGTAGCCGTATTTCGCAACGGCGGCATCGTTGACGGCAAGAAATGCCAACGTCTCCTGATCGTACACCCACATGGGTTGTGGATTGGATTGGAAGAGTATCCTGTACTCTCCTTCGTCAAAAAGGGTGGACTTTGAATCCTTGCTCATACGCTTCTTACCTCTCTTCATGACAACTGTCCTGCTTCTACTTCGCCTACTGCTGTGCTGTGCGTTGAAAATCTTTTCTTTGCGTCCGTTGCACCATCGCGAGAGATTGGTACTCGCAAAGGCGCGAAGAGTGCTACGTTGGTTTTCCTTTGCGGTCGTGGTGCCGTTGCGAGAGATTGTTTCTTGCAAAGCCGCAACGTTAAATGCTTTCCTTCGCGTTCATCGCGAGAGAACCAACTCACGTAAGCTCCTCCAGCACGTCAATGATTTTTTCAAATTCCGTGGTCTTGTCGAAAAAATAGTCGGCGCCTAATTGTTCCGATTGCTGGCGATGCCCCTCGTCGCTGTAATTTGTGAGCACAATGACGGTCGTGTTGCTCAAATCGAGATTGGGGTCTTGAAGGAGCTCCAAGCCTGTTTTGCCGGGCATTTGAAGGTCAAGAATAAGCACATGGGGTCGAAGACGCTTGAGAAGATCGGACGCTTCAATTCCATTCGTTGCTTCGATAATGCGTTTGACATTCGGAAGGGGCACAAGCATGCGCCTAAGGCTCCTTCGAATTGGCGCGAAATCATCTGCAATGAGAATGGTCATTTTCCTTTCCTTGACTTGTATTGTGGATGTAACGTACTGAAGGGTAAGGTTAAAAATCTGTCGTTGAAATTATGAAAGGAATGTCATGGTTTGGATGACAAGGGGAAGTGAGTAGTGGTTGATGGGTGATGGTTAGTGGTTGATGGGTAATGGTTAATGGTTGATGAGATTAGATGTGGGGAATAAGTTTCTCGCACAGGCGCAAAGAGCGCCACGCTTAAAATCTTCCCTTCGCGTCCGTTGCGCCGTCGCGAGAGTTAAGTTTCTCGCAAAGGCGCGAAGAGCGCTACGTCCAAAATCTTTCCTTTGCGTCCGTTGCGCCCGCCTGCCTCATTTGACCTACTGAAGGCGGGCAGGTCGTCGCGAGGGACTGTTTCACGCAAGGCGCAAAGAGCGCTACGTTAGAGCTTGTTGACAATTCTTGTGATGCCGTCTTTAAGTAAGGCTTCATTGAAATTGACGAGCAAGCCGAGTTTGAGACCAGTGAGTTTGAGATAGGTGAGTAACTGTTTTTTGTGCACCGGCAAAACGGTTTCAACGGATTTTAATTCAATAATGACCCTGTTTTCCACGATCAAGTCCGCTCGGAACCCAAGTTCCATCTTGACATCTTCGTAGTGAACCGGAATTCCCAGTTGTCTGTCACACTTCAAGCCGTGTTTGGTTAGTTCGTAATACAAGATTTCTTCATACACCGACTCCAGCAACCCCGGTCCAAGTTCCCTGTGGATCTTGAAGCAATAATCCAAAATGAGTTTTGACAGTTCATTTTCGTTCATAGTCGTTTCCCTTTGCGTTCGTTGTGATGTCGCGAGAGATTGTTTCTCGCGAAGGCG
>JBFMDF010000059.1:0-9882 GCA_040753935.1 Bacteroidota bacterium
CCACAGGATTGTCCGGACTATATGAGCCATAGATGTGAAACTCGACATTTTTTAACCGCTCAAACACTCGCGGAAACACTTGCTCCACCAAAATCAGCAGCGTATCTCCTTTGAACCCTGTCAATCGTCCAACATAGGAAACAATTTTATTACTTCGTGTAGGTACTTGCCGTGGTTTGAATTTCCACTTTGTCAAATCTATACCGTTGTGCACAAGCGCCAACGCATCCAGCGGATACTTTAGTTCATGGTTGAGATGCGTGTAGATCGATTTGCACACTGCAACGCGTTTTTCGCCATACACAGAAAACAATTTCGATGAAAAGTGCAGATGCTGACGGTAGTGGATACTTGATACGAGCGGTACGGTTCCTCTGCGTGTGGCAAAAAAACAAACCCAACTTGCCGCACGAGAATGGGCATGAACAACATCAATCCGGTGCTCGCGGATAAACCTTCGAAGGAACAAGATGTTTTTCAGACGTTGTACGATGTCGCGTTTGCCGATTGGATGTTGAACGATGGTTGCGTTGGTGGGTGTATAAAAATTATCGGATACAATAAAGACGTTGTGGCCGTCGGCAATTTGTCTATCGGCAAGCGTGGCGGCAAATGTTTCGGCGCCGGTCACTTCAAATTGTGAGAGCACGTGCAAAATATTCATCGCACCACACCTTCCAAACTCAATACGAAGTGGCGCGGCGGTGATACATTGCCAATCAGTTCATTGTAGTTGTAGCCAAGTGCATTGTTCACATTCAGCGACGCACGCAGAGGAAAACCAATTTCTCCTACATCGAAAATAATTCGTGCATCAACCACGTGAATATCGACCCGCTGACGACCATTGGGTATCGGCACAAGATCGACAAGTTGTTCATCAATGTGCTCAATACGACTGATAAATCTATAATCAGCACCGACGGTGCAAAAGGGAGGTGTCCATAAAGCATTGACGCTGGCAATATGCCTTGGACGAAAACGAAGAAACGCTCCTGTGTTTCTATCTACAGCCCAATTGTAGTTGTAGTGAACATCGCACGAGAGCGAATGGTTAAACATTTTCGTTAACATGCTGACTTCAAATCCTTCAATTTCCGCCTGCGTAATATTTTTGAAATTGATTTTCACAAGCGAATCTGAAAAGACATTCGGTTCAATCAAATCATAAAAATCATTATGGAAAAGAGCCACATCAAACTGAAGGTATTCGGATAGGACATGCGTACTACTCAGTTCATATGTCCAGCTGTGTTCCGGTTCCAGATTTACGCTCGGTACAACAATCGCCGCGCTTCCGGTGTTTGCCGTTGACGTAAATAATTCACCAATGGAAGGGGAACGAAATCCTCTGCCGACAGAAAGACGCACAGTGTTGTTTTCATCAACCGCATAGCGAACAGCAAGTTTCGGATTTGTTTGTTCCTCCGTATATGCCCCTCTCACTGCTTGAATATCGTGACGAACGCCGACAATAGCCGTTAGTGATGGTGAAAAACGATATTCATCCTGCACGTAGAATGCCGTCCCTTGTCCATCGTGCGTTCCGAAAATATTTGCTCGTACCCGATTGTAATTCCCCGTCACGCCGAATGTCAGTATGTTGTTGTCGTCAAGAGTCCAATTGGCTTGCGCATCTACTACTAACGCATCAGAGATTGATTGATCAAGCCGTACATTCTGCGGTGCATCTCTGTACCAGTTACTGCGGAAGTGAACGGCTTTCACATCATAGTAGAATTCATCGCTGACGAAATGCTTGTACACCAGCGAGTTGTTGAACCGAAGCGACGTTACCGTAATGCCAGAACTATCAGCCGGACGAAGTGCATTCTGAAAATTTTTCCACCATAAAAATTCCGCCCGATATTGTGAAAAGACATTTGAACTAAAAGTAAGGGATTGATACGGTGAAAGGTCATACTTTAGTTTTAGAAAGCCGTTGTATTTTTTCCGCCAATCGTTCTGCCGATAGCCGTCATCGGACAATCTATTGATGGAAAACGCGACGCCGAGGGAGTTATAACGTGATGAAAATCCTGCAAACTCACCGTCAAAGAAGCGGTACGAATCAGTCCACTTCCACTGGTCGAATGCAGGTTTTGAATACACTCCCGAAAACACACGCCAGTACACAGTCGGGGTTTCTTCGGCTTCTTTTGTCAGCACATTGACCACACCACCAAGCGCTCCGGAACCGTACAACGTCGAACCGGCGCCTTTCAATACTTCCACACGATCAATTTGAAATACGGGAATAGCTTCAAAGGCAATTTCACCCGTATCGCCGGCAAGAAGCGGCACTCCATCAACTAATAAGGATACTCTACTGCCAACTCCTCTGCTGTAGCCGCTCGAAGCCCGAATGTTGATTTGCCATTGCTGAAAATGTACGCCGGGAACGTACCGCAATGCATCATCAAGCGCTATGGTGTTTCTCTGTTCAAACGCTTGTGCATCCATAATGCTCATGCTGACCGGAATTTCTTCCAATGATTGCGGACGTTTGTTAGCCGTAACAACAACGGCTTGGGTTAAAACTGGCGATGGGTATAAGTGAATGACAGCACCTTTTGATTGGATATCCGATATGTTGACCGTAACCGTTCTATACCCAACAGCGGAAATTTGCAACTGCTTTCGTTGCGGTGGAATATTCTTTAAAAAAAATTTCCCTTCAACATCAGATGAAGTACCAAGCGTTGTGTTGACAACAAGAATTGAAGCACCGGCGATTGGTGATTCATCATCGGCAGAAAGAATTCTCCCGCTGACAGAGAGTGGCTGCTGTCCCACCAATAGAGAAACAACGACGATATGGAAGAATAGTACTTTCATTTCTTAAATGGCTGTGGCGGCGGATTGTAGAAATTGACGGTGATGTTGATATTCTTCGTCATCTGCCCCTCCACAACAACAACAGGAGCAGGGGTTGGGGTAGACGGTGAATAACCGTAAATCCCTACCACCCGCCAGTCCTGAAAGACATTAATACCATACAATTGCGCAACCGCCACATAGTGGTATGTTTTCGGTTTCACAAACATTTGGTACTGAATTGTCGTATTTGGAGCAACATTGTTCGACAAACTTTCGCTAAACGGAATAACCTGCTTGTTCAGAATTTTGTCAATCAGGTCGGCAACGGTTGTATCAACCGGGTAGTAGGGCACGGCAACAACGCGTAGGTCTCTCACACTGTCGCGAGGAGGAATTGAACCGACAACCGTAATGCTTCCCGAAAACCCCGGCTCCTGATATTCGTTCGGATTCAACCCCGACTGATCGCAAGCCGAAAAAATACTCAATAAAACAACAATTGAAAGAAGAATTTCTTTTCTCATGATAACTGAATTTGTGCAGATTTTTTTACAAAATCACGAAAAATGTTTGTATATTTTGCTCAAGAATGAACAACACTTGGAGTCTGCAATGAAACACTTCATACGCATCATCACTTTTGTTTTGCTTGCTTCATCGCTCTACTCCCAATCAATTCTCGAAACGCACGACCCAAGCGTCACACTCTCATCCGAGCAGTGTTACGATTTAATTAAAACGGTATGGGACGGACTGAAAAAAATTTCCGAGCAGTATTCGATGGAGGTTACTTCGAAAGGCGAATTTGAATCGACCGCCGAATACAACGAGCGGTTGCGTAAAGCAAAAGACCAGTTCATCGGTCGCGTCAACGCGTTTGCAACAGACAACAAGTTGAAAGAAAAAGTATATTCCGTGTGGCTGAAAGCTGAACTGGTGAAGTACGATGCAGATAATCAAATCTACAGCGTCAAATCCCCCACAGAAATTCTTGTCCAGCCAAAGAAAACCGACATCATCACGCTCTGTGAACCGAATAAATACGTTACCATCACCGAAATGAACAAGGGGGGATATCGTCGTGCACATTTACGGTTGAATACTGAACCGCCGTTTTCATGGTTTGTCAACAAACAAACAGCACAGGCGGCTAAGAATAAAGAACATGCGATGTATTTCAAATTGTGGTTTTCACTTTCCGTAACGGTGAACGAAGCAGATAATCAAATTGTTCTAATGATTGTCCCCGTCAAACTTTCACTAATGGATCAGGGAGAAAACTTTACCTATTGGAACGAGGAATTTCGCTGATATCCATAGGATCCCTCAGAAAGGCCGCTATGTTACACTTCAAACAAAGCATTCTCGAACTCATCACCGATACTTCCACGAACCTGCCGCCCGATGTTCGACGAGCAATCAAAGCAGCCCAGCAAAAAGAAACACAAGGAACCCGTTCTGCCTTAGCACTTGAAACGATTGCCACAAACATCGATATGGCGTGCGACAATGTAGGACCAATTTGCCAAGATACCGGCATGCCGACGTTTTACGTACACACACCGATCGGTGCAAACCAAATTGAAATGAAGAAGTGGATTCGCGAAGCTATTGCAGAAGCAACAAAACTCGGAAAACTGCGTACCAACTCCGTCGATTCACTTACCGGAAAAAACAGCAGTGATAATTTAGGCCCTGGCACTCCCATCATTCATTGGGAACAATGGGAGAACAACGATGAAATTGAAGTAAAGTTAATCCTTAAAGGAGGCGGATGCGAGAATAAAAATATTCAATACTCTCTACCGACTGAGTTGGAGCATTTGGGAAAAGCGGGCAGAAATTTGGAAGGCGTTCGCAAGTGTATTTTGCATGCTGTTTGGCAAGCACAAGGCCACGGCTGTTCTATCGGCGTGGTAGGCGTTTGCATCGGCGGCGACAGAACCAGCGGCTATGATTTCGCCAAGATGCAGCTCTTCCGCACTCTCGATGATGTCAATCCCGAACCGAAACTTGCAGAACTTGAACAGTACATTCTTGAAAACGCCGATAAACTACAAATTGGTACGATGGGTTTCGGTGGTAACTCAACATTAATCGGATGTAAAATTGGCGTATTGAACAGACTGCCGGCGAGTTTCTTTGTTTCAGTGGCGTACGATTGCTGGGCATTTCGTCGTCAAGGTGTCATTCTTGACGCAAAAACCGGTTCGATTAAACGCTGGCTCTACAAAGAAGAAGCTCCCTCAATTAAGATGTCAGAGGGGGGCGGTATTGCCGTGAGCGGAAAAGAGATCGTACTGAATACACCTATCAGCGAAGAAACAATCCGTTCGTTAAAAGTAGGCGATGTTGTTCTGCTCAATGGAAAAATTTTTACGGGACGCGATGCAATGCATTCATATTTAATGGATCATGACTCGCCAGTAGATTTACAAGGGCAGGTTATCTACCACTGCGGTCCTGTTGCCTTACAAGAAGGAAACAGATGGAAAATTACCGCCGCCGGTCCCACCACCAGCAGTCGCGAAGAACCGTATCAGGCAGATATTATTAAAAAGTTTGGCGTTCGAGCGGTTATGGGTAAAGGCGGTATGGGTGCTAAAACACTTGCCGCATTGAAAGAATATGGTGCTGTGTACCTCAATGCAATCGGCGGTGCCGCACAATATTATGCAAAGTGTATTGAAGCAGTCGAAGGAGTCGATTTATTGGAATTCGGAATACCCGAAGCAATGTGGCATATTCGCGTGAAGAACTTCCCCGCCATTGTCACCATGGATGCACACGGAAACAGTCTTCATGCAGATATTGAACAACTCTCTGGCAATGAACTTTCAAAACTATCAACACCTGTCTTTTAACTTCTAAATTCTGGAGCTACCAAATGGCAAAAGAAACTCTCACCATTATAGACAATCGGACTGGTAAAACATACGAGATTCCGATTACGTATGGCACAATCCACGCTACAGATTTACGCCAAATTAAAGTATCAGACGAAGATTTCGGTATTATGACGTACGACCCGGCTTTTATGAATACGGCGTCGTGTAAGAGTACCATCACTTTTATCGACGGTGATAAAGGAATTCTCCGCTATCGAGGATATCCGATTGAACAACTCGCTGAAAAGAGCACCTATCTGGAAGTCGCCTACTTACTGCTGAACGGCGAACTGCCGAATAAAAAAGAGTTGGCAGAGTGGGAAGCAAATGTTCAGCAACATACCTATATCCATGAAAATATTAAAAAACTGATGGAGGGATTCCGCTACGACGCTCACCCGATGGGAATGTTTATCAGCACTGTTGCAGCGCTTTCCACCTTCTATCCGGAAGCAAATAAAATTTTCGACGTTGAAATACGAAAGAAACAGATTCTGCGACTCATCGGTAAAGTGCCAACGATTGCCGCATTTTCGTACCGGCACATTAAAGGTATGCCCTATGTGTACCCCAACAACGACCTGACGTTCATCCAAAACTTTTTGAACATGATGTATTCTATCGGCTCGCCACGGTATGAAGTTCCCTCTATTTTTGAAAAGGCATTAAACATCCTGTTCATTCTCCATGCCGATCATGAACAAAACTGTAGCACCAGCGCCATGCGAAATGTCGGAAGTTCGCACGTCGATCCGTATTCAGCCACAGCAGCGGCTGCCGCCGCACTGTACGGACCGCTTCACGGCGGCGCCAATGAAGCCGTTCTGCGAATGCTTGACCAGATCGGACACATCAACAACGTTCCGGCATTCATTGAAAAAGTAAAAAAAGGCGAAGGACGACTGATGGGTTTCGGTCACCGCATTTATAAAAATTACGATCCGCGCGCGAAGGTGATTAAAAAACTTGCGTATGATGTCTTCGCCGTTACCGGCACCAATCCAAAATTGGATATTGCCTTGGAACTTGAACGCATCGCTTTAGAAGATGAATACTTCATTAAGCGAAAACTGTATCCGAATGTCGATTTCTATTCCGGCCTCATCTATCAGGCAATGGGATTTCCGATGGAATTTTTTCCCGTCCTGTTTGCTATTCCACGCACTGCGGGATGGATATCTCATTGGCAAGAAATGCTGCTCGATCCGGAACAAAAAATTGCACGCCCACGACAAATTTATCTCGGCAGTGGCGCTCGTGACTACGTTCCAATCGACAAGCGACTGTAAAGGACACTCCTCCGCCTCGTTGTAACTCTAACGAGGCGTTTTTTTCTCTGGAAAGGAATTGAATATGAAAGCTGTCGTCAATAACATCCTGCACCGATATATCGATATCGGCATCCCCACTGCAACGCCGGTTATTTTTATTCACGGATTCCCTTTCAGCCATAAGATGTGGACCTTCCCCGGCGGCCAGACAGAAGCGCTCTCCGGAACTAATCGCATTATCGCGTACGACGTTCGGGGACATGGCGAAAGCGAAGTCGGTAGCGGGCACTACACCATCGAATTTTTTGTCGATGACCTCATTGCATTGATGGATCATCTCGCAATTCATAAGGCAATTCTCTGCGGCCTTTCCATGGGGGGCTACATTGCGCTTCGGTTTGTTGAACGACATCCTGAACGCGTACTTGGATTAGTCTTGTGTGATACGCGCAGCGAAGCAGACAGCAACGAAGGAAAAATTAAACGATCCGCAGCGATAAAAAATGTTCAGATTAACGGAATGAAAACGTATGCGGCAGATTCGGTAAAAATACTTTTTGCACAGGAATCGTTTGAAAAGAAACCGGAAGCGGTGAAGTTGATTCAAAGTATCATTGAAAGAACAGCGCCGCTTTCAATTTACGGCACGTTGCTTGCACTTGCCGCACGAACGGACACAACGGCATCGCTGCCAAACATTAAGTGCCCTACGCTTATTATGGTCGGCGAAAAGGATCAACTCACTCCCCCTTCTGCTTCACAAGCAATGCACGAAAAAATTCCAAACTCGGAACTGCATATTATTCCCAACGCGGGGCACATCAGCAACATGGAAAATCCGGAAGAGTTCAATAAACATCTCATCGAATTCGTTACAAAAATTTCGTAATGCTATTTCTCCACATCCCCAAAATCTCGAAGATTTCTGGGATGTGGAGTTTCCTTCATCAATGGCTGACAAACTTTCATCTCTTAATAAAAAAATTATCACGTGCAGAGTATGTCCCCGTCTTGTTGCATGGCGTGAAAATGTTGCTGTCACAAAAACAAAACGCTTTGCTCACTGGAACTACTGGGGAAAGCCGGTACCGGGGTTTGGTGATCCTACCGCACAACTATTGTTAGTTGGACTTGCACCAGCCGCCCATGGAGGAAATAGAACGGGAAGAATGTTTACCGGAGACGAAAGTGGAAATTGGTTGTACCGCGCTCTTCACAAAGCAGGGTTTGCCAATCAACCAGAATCAATTTCGCGGGACGATGGGCTGAAACTGACGAATTGTTACATTACAGCAACGTGCCGTTGCGCGCCGCCGAAAAATAAACTCTTGCCCCAAGAAATCAAAAATTGCAGACCATTTATCCTTCAGGAATTCACACTTTTGAAAAATCTTCATGTGATTATTGGACTTGGTAAGATAGGTTTTGATACCGCGTTTGATTGTGCGAGAAAGTTAGGATTAACAGAACTGACGAGCAGACCAAAATTTTCTCATGGAGCAATAGTCAACCTCAATCCTTCGCTGACGCTCATCGGTAGTTATCATCCCAGCCAGCAAAACACATTCACCGGCACACTGACAGAGCCGATGTTTGACGAGGTGTTCCGAAAGGCGAAAAAAATTCTTCTTTAAAACACAACCGCCGCGAATATTCGCGGCGGCGGTTGAGATAATTCCATCCACTAACATTAGTCAACGGTACCCGATGCAATCACCTTCTTGTAGGTACCATACACCGGATGAGTAACGATAATGGTAATCAGTGTCGGAGCGGGTGGATCACTGTCCGTTAGGTTAGCATCTTTCACTGTAAATGAAAATGATGTTATTCCTGAACCACCTGTTTTTGTATCCGGTAACGTGATATTTGCATCGCCATTAACGGTCAGACCTGGGGCATCTACTGCAATCGATGTTCCTTGAGACAACGGATGATTGAGAAAATCTGTTACCGTAAAGGTAAACACACCGGCGCTACCTCCATTTGCAATTGTAAAGGTATTGATAGTATCTGTTTTTGTAATGACTGGTTTACCTGTCCATAAAATTTCAATAGAATCTGTAACAAACGTACTGTCTTTCCCGATCGTCCTTGCATAAATCCTTGAAAATCCTGCTGTCAGGCTGGGCAATAAATTGGGAGCAAGAGGATAGGGATTACCCGGAAATAACGTCATGTTGACAAATCCATTCTTATCGGTTAATCCTTGTGCCGTTTGAATCACACCGTGTGCTGAATTGAAATACACCACTGTTCCTTCTTTCACCGGATTACTGTACCTATCACCCACAAGAACTGTAACGCTTAACGTGGTTACGTTACCCATCACTTCAAGCCCGGGGAAATTATATTTATTTGGTCCAATCGTAAAGTGCCCCTGGTCTGCAAAGCCGGAATTTACAGAGATTCTTACAGGCTGCGATTTAATGACTCGAGTGGGATTGGAGAGATAGACAACAGCTTCTATTTGTACAACCCCTGCTTGTGTACCCGATGTAACAACAACTCTTACGCGCCCGTTTTCATCTGTGCTGTCAAGTGATGGTAACAATACAGGAGCAGTTCCTCCCGGCACAAACGTATTGGGGAAGAAATTGGCATTGAAATACACATTTGTTCTATTGTCGGTATTAATCGGTGCACCGACAGAATCGCGTACTTCAAATGTCAAAGTAGCGTTTTCAGTTCCTCCCACGCCTGCAATAGAAATATCGGTTGACGAAGAACCGATAAGAGCTATCGAGGCGGGAACCCGAGCCGACGGCGGAATAATGATATTGGCAGGTGCAAGTAATTTACCTATGAGAGTTTTTGTAGTAGTGCCAGTAACGCCGTTGACTTCAAATTTAATCTTAAATATCCCACCGGTTCCACTATTCTCCAACAAGTCGCTAACGATC
>JBFMDF010000060.1:0-9839 GCA_040753935.1 Bacteroidota bacterium
GTACTAGCAAAATTGAAAAGATTTAATTGGCGAAGGAGTATTTTATGGTTTTTATTTCCGATTGCCTCATACAGTATTGTGGTATTTATTGGAATAGTGTTGAAAGAAGGAGCGTTTGATAAATTCGATAATGCTGCGACAATGATCATGGCTACTCTTTTTGATCTACCGGCTGTTTTTGTTTTTTCATTTACATTTATTTTTATGGAGGAAATAATTTTTAGAGGCATACTTCTGAATTCTCATCTCTCAACGAAAAAAGAAACGGCTTCTGCGATAACAGTATCGGTATTATTTTCAATCTATAGTATGCCTGATGTTTTTACGAATGATTTTTCATCGTTGGTGATTTATATAAGTCTCTTATTTTACTTTTTTTCGGTAAGTTTCATTACATCTTTTTTGGCTCTAAGGTACGATTCGCTTTGGGTTTCATATTCATTCAGGATCGGACTGTTGACAATTGCTCCTCTTATTCTAACTTCATACATGGTTGAATCAGATTCACTATTTCAGACAAAAAACTCATTCTTTTATGCCGAAGGTTTTCTGTTTTCATTACTGACCTTGGTTACAGGGTTTGTTCTATTAAAAAGACGAGCTGAAATTCCTTTGGAACCTCAAATAGTGGAAAAATCAACAATTTGAACATTTTTCTTGACTCTTTAAAAAAATGGGGCAATATTTAACTGTAATTCGTGGCATATTTCACAAAACAAAGGAGTCAGAATGAGTCGTTTTACAGAACTTGTCGAGCTAGTTCAATCATTCGAAAAGGATTTCATAAAATTTTACGATAAAGGAAATAAATCAGCCGGAACCCGTGTAAGAAAGCATATGGCTGATTTGAAAAGAAAAGCCCAAGAAATTCGTGTTGAAGTTCAAGAAATTAAAGGGGTAGGAAAAGAGGATGGATCTGTAGAGACTCCCCCTAGTTCTGACAATCAATAGAATCTGCGATAATAAATTACATTGAACCGACGGTGTCACCGTCGGTTTTTTTGTTTGTATTTGGTATTCAATTTTGGTTCGGAACATTGTCTAAGGATACACGTCTAATTTGGAAAAAAATACAGACCAAATGGGTAAGCCGGCTGTTATTAACATCAACAACGCAAATATCCCCCACGAAGAAAAAAGCGATGATTCACTGATCATGCTTTTTCAAAGCGGGGAAAAGGATGTATTTCGTCATTTGGTCAAAAGATATCAGGAGAAAGTCCGCAATCTCATCTTTTCTATATTTAATGAATCGGACATAGTGGACGACCTTGCACAGGAGGTGTTCATTAAAGCATATGAAGGACTTCCAAACTTTCGTTTTCAATCAACATTTTATACTTGGTTGTACAGAATTGCTGTGAACAGAAGCAGAGATGAGATGCGCAGAAGAAAAGTAAGGCGATTTTTTACGTTTCAGAATGTCGAATCATCTTCAAACCTGAAAATTGAGAATTTGGTGACGACGACGTTTGATGACGAGAATGTCAAAGAGACCATCGAACAATCGCTTAACAAACTGCCGGAGAAATACAGAATGCCAATCATCCTCAAAGATATTGACGGGCTTTCATACGATGAAATAGCCGACGTTCTGGAATGTGAAGTAGGTACCGTAAAATCAAGATTGTCGCGCGGACGAGCGATGTTGAAAGAGATGCTTAAACCATTGGTTACAAATTAATCATGAAACACATTGATACAAAAGATCTAGAACGGATTATCTCTCTTTACCTTGATGACGAACTTGAGGTAGAAGAGAAACAAAAGTTTGAAGTATTTCTTTCAAACAATCCGTCGGTTGCACGTGAAGTAGAGATACTCCGGACTGCGAAAAAAAATCTCTCTGCAAGACGGAAACTTCCCGCTAATGATTGGTTTTGGCTGAAATTGGCGAGTGCGATCGAAGCAAAAGATTCCCGTAGAAGAAACTTGCTGCCTGCCACGCGCCCTCAGTTTGCGCTTGCGCTGGCAGGCATTCTTACCATATTGGTTGTCGGTACGCTCTATTTTAGGGATGCGCCGCTCTTTCATAAATTTTTCATTGATAAAAAAAATCAGATTCAAAATACGTTGATGACGGGAAATATCATTCCGTTCTTTTTCAATCTTGATAAGGATGATGTTTTAAATTTTGCCTTATTCGGCAGTATCACACTTGATTCAACAAACAACACAACACTTCAGGTGAAGAACACCGAAGACAAAGGTTCGCAAATTGAGATCGTGAGAAGAAACCTGCACGATGAAATCCCCGCAGTTTCTGTCGCTGACTTTTGCAAGAAGGTTGGAATTGTAAAGCCGCAGCAACAGCTCGTCATGGATTCAATTCTCGGTACCTACAAAGAAAAACTGATTGCATCTGTGTTGGTGAGCGAAAATAAAGAGATTGCTATTCATGAGCGGCTCGCGGATCTGAATAGAGCGATGGTGTCAACCATTGCCGCGTCGTTGGAACCCGCACAGCGCTCGAGATTTCAACGGATACTGGAAGAACATGAAGCGCCGTTTGCTGTTGTTGCGATGAATGCTCCAAAGGTTGAGCCGCAACAATTACTCCGCAGCATTCCAAGGATTGCGCATACGAATTCGTACGTGGTGATTTCGAAAGACACAATAAGTATTGCTGAGATGAAAATGAACATTGACAGCATTCGTGAAACCGTCTGGAATCACCGTACAAGAGAGCATCGGAAGGCTGCAGAAGAAATGATGCGGGAATTAGCGGAACTTCAACGCAGGTTCGAAAATAATGTTATCATCGGCGGAACGCACTCAAACAGAGTCAGGGTATTTTCCAACGAGAACGCATTCAGCATCAACCTGGAAGCTCCTGCAGCGGTCTCTCCTGAATATGAGATCGTCGATATGGTCCGACCGAGGGTGATTACTCCGCCGACACCGAGAAAGATAAACAGAGGCGGAGTCACTGTTATCGGAGATTCTGCTTTTTCGTTTGAGTTTTCTGCAGATGATGAAGCCGTACGTGTATTCCGACGTTTGCCTCGGGGAGAGTTCAAGTTCGAAATAGTCGATTCCATCGAACGCTCGCCCAAGATGAAGATTATGTTTAAATCCACACCGAGTAAAAGGGAATTTGAGGCTAAACTGCGCGAAATGAGAGATCGTGAACGTGAATTGATTGACCTTGATTCCTTGCTCCGTGAAAGCGAGCGGACGGTCAATTCCGAAAAACCGGCGGTGCCAAAAAAATCTCCTAAGGTGCTCGAACTGTAGTTCCGGTGATTTGTTCGTTTTGTAAAGAGGGTTCGATATTCTCGAACCCTCTTTTATTTTTAGATTGCAGATAAAGAATTGCTTGTCGATATTCTATAAAACTAAGGACTCATGATGAAACATTTCTCCCGGCTTTTTTTCTATCTTCTCCTCCTTTTTTCACTTCTGACAGCAAAAGATTTTAAAAAGATTCATGAGAAAGCGATAGTGGTCGATACACATAACGATGTACTGTTAAGGGCAATGGAAGGAGAGGATCTTTCCATACGCACAGCAAACGGACACTCCGATGTTGTTCGGCTGAAAGAAGGGGGTGTGGATGTTCAAATATTTTCCGTATGGTGCGGCGGGAATTTCGGGAAAGGGAGAGCATTCAAACGAGCTATTGAAATGATTGATACACTTGAAGCGATTATTTCACGGAGTGGTGGGAAGATGCTCCTCGTAAAAACTCCGAAGGAATTAGAGAAGGCGCTTAAACAAAATAAGATTGCAGCACTGATCGGTGTTGAGGGTGGGCATATGATTGAAGATAGTCTGGAGTATCTTGATCAGCTCGCAAAACGGGGGATGCGGTATATGACATTGACATGGAACAACAGCACATCATGGGCGACATCTGCCGCCGACGAGACAAAAAAAGGAGATTCCTTAGAGTCTAAGGGATTGACGGAGTTCGGAAAAAAGGTGATCCGTCACATGAACACACTTGGCGTAATGGTTGATTTGTCTCATGTGGGTGAACGGACTTTCTGGGATGCGATCAACACGACTGCAAAACCGGTGATTGTTTCGCATTCCTCGGTCTACAACATTTGTCCGGGCAGCAGGAATTTAAAAGATGATCAGATCAAAGCGGTAGCAAAAAACAAAGGGGTTGTGTGTGTCAACTTCTATTCCGGATTCATTGACAGTACGTATTCAGAACGCGTACAAGCGGTACGGAAAGAGAATAAAGCGATTGTCGATTCAATCCGAAATTCACATCAGGAACATTATCGAATGGAAGCAATGATCGATTCGGCGCTTGCCCCGAAGTACAACGAAGTGCGTCCGCCGCTTTCCCTGTTGATTGATCATATCGACTACATTGCAAAACTTGTCGGAGTGGATTACGTAGGGCTCGGCAGCGATTTCGACGGTATTGAATCGTTGCCGCAGGAAATGGACGATGTGACATTTCTGCCGAATATCACAAGGGAGTTATTGAAGCGAGGGTACGCTGAAAAGGAAGTACGCAAAATCCTGGGGGAGAATGTTATTCGAGTCTTTAAAGCAAACGAACAGCGCTAATAAAAAACCCCGCGCACGCGGGGTTTGTATTATTGCATCTCTTCGTCCGTTCGTTGATTTCGACGAATGGCTTTCACAAGTTTCATTCGCTTTTTCACGGAAGGTTTCGTAAAGAATGTTCTTTTCTTGAATTCTTTCAACACGCCGGAACGTTCGTATTTCTTTTTGAAACGTTTAATAGCACGGTCGATTGATTCATTTTCATTGACGACAACGCCTACCAAGCAATTCACCTCCTTCGATTTTTTGTCTGTTTGTTAATCAGCTAACTGTAAATTCTCAATTAATTTTTTGACACCGTTTTTTTCAAATTCAACCCAGATGGCATTTGCACCGCTGGAAGTTTTTTCTTTTGATTTTACTTTGCCCACATCATCCCAATCGGTATGGTAAATCGCGGTTCCTATTTCAAACACTTTCTCAGGTGAGTAATCAATACATTCTTCGCGGCTGATCTTGATGACATTATCCTGTTTCTTCTGGTTGCCGGATTGATCGATCATCATACTGTGATGACAACGTGTACACCTGAACCACACCTTATTTTCCGCTCCAACAACAGCCCCTATGATCTCCATTTTTGATTCTCGTCCACAAGTAGTACAAAGTTGCGTCACATACTTGGTTTTGCTCATAGGGTAGTTCCTCTCCTCCACAGCAGCATGTTGAGAAGCGATACTGGTGGTAACAAATTTGTAATAAGAAGCCTTAAAATTATTTTACTATATACAAAATACTAAATTTGCGTTACTTGAGTCAAGGGGTATTTCTGTCGATCTTCCGGATTGCTTGGTTTGACCAATTCTGCTTACGGAACTATTCATTGATTTTGAGCCCATCCTTCAGTATATTTCAATGCATTTTGTGAGAAATCACTTTAAGAATGCTCATCTATCACCAGTGCTTGAAGTAATCCGGTAATCAATTAATCAGCGTGAAAGAGGGCTTGCCCCTCTTTCTTTATTTTTTGCTTTATTTATGAGGAAAACATGGCAGATAAACAATACGATGTTGTCGTAATTGGAGGTGGACCCGGAGGTTATGTAGCAGGAATTCGTGCAGGTCAATTAGGATTAAAAACTCTTGTTGTAGAAAAAGATAAACTTGGCGGTATTTGTTTGAATTGGGGATGCATCCCGACCAAAGCACTCATCAAAAATGCTGAAGTACTTAATACATTCAAACATGCAGAGGATTTCGGATTTTCATTTGATAACCTGAAGGCAGATTTTTCTAAAGCAGTAAAACGCAGCCGCGACATTTCTGTCAAGAGTTCAAAGGGAATAGAATTCCTTTTCAAGAAAAATAAAGTTGACCACATATATGCAACCGCTAAGATCGCTTCCAAAGGCGTTGTTGAAATTGACCAGCAGGGAAAGAAAGAAAAGATCAACGCAAAGCATATCATTGTTGCAACGGGGGCACGACCGAGAATTCTCCCGAACATTCCCGTCGACTATAAGCAAATTATTACAAGTACGGAAGCGATGATCCTTCCTGAAGTTCCCAAACGCCTGGTCGTTATTGGTTCCGGAGCGATTGGTTCCGAGTTTGCTTACATCTATAATTCGTACGGAAGCAAAGTAACCATCATCGAGATGCTCGACAGTCTCCTTCCGATTGAAGACCGCGAGATCACAAAAATTCTCCGCCGCAATTTTGAAAAATCCGGAATCGAAGTTTACACTGAAGCAAAAGTAGAAAGTGTTACACCCGGCAAGGAGGCAACAGTGAAATTTTCTACGAAAGACGGTGTCAAAGAAATTAAAGCAGATATTGTGTTGAGTGCCATCGGCGTTCAGGGGAATATCGAAAATATCGGACTTGAATCGCTCGGAGTGAAAACAGAAAAATCATTCATTAAAGTTGACAAAGCATTAAAAACAAATGTTGACGGCATCTACGCCATTGGTGATGTCGCCGGTCCGCCATGTTTGGCACATAAGGGAATGCACGAAGGCATTGTCTGTATTGAAACAATTGCAGGAAAGCATCCACATCCAGTTGACTATGACAATATTCCCGGTTGTACATACTGCCAGCCGCAAGTTGCCAGCGTCGGCATGACCGAAGAAAAAGCACGCGCAGCAGGGAAAGAAATTAAAGTGGGTCGCTATCCATTCCGTGCGCACGGTAAAGCACTTGCGTTGAATGAAACCGAAGGGATGGTGAAATTGATATTCGATGCAAAGTACGGAGAATTGCTCGGTGCACACATCATCGGTCCCGAAGCGACAGAAATGATCGCCGAACTTGTTACCGCCCGCACACTGGAAACAACTGCTGAACAAATTTTTGAAACGATACATGCCCATCCAACGCTTACCGAAGGGGTTGCTGAAGCAGCATTGGATGCGTATGGTCGGGCGTTGCACATTTAATTGGATAGATTTTCTGAATCTTTCCGTTTCAGAAAATCTGGAAACCAACAGATGAAAGAGCTTTTAGCCGTCAATCTTGGAAGAACAAAGTACGCAGATGCATGGGAACTGCAGAGGCAGATATTTTCTGCCCGGTTAGAACATCGCATCGGTGATGTGTTGCTATTGACCGAGCATGACCATGTGTACACACTCGGCAAAGCTGCAGACGACAATCATCTTCTCGCAAAGAACGAAGAACTTTCAAAAAAGGGCGTGGATGTTTTTTGGATAGACCGCGGGGGCGACATTACCTATCATGGTCCCGGTCAAATCGTTGGTTATCCAATCATTGATTTGAACCAGCATTACAATGATATTCATCGCTATCTTCGCGACATCGAAGAGGCAATGATTCGCACACTTGGAGAGTACGGAATTGAAGCAGGACGTGAATCGGAATTTACCGGTGTGTGGGTGAGAGATGAAAAGATCGGCGCAATCGGGGTTAAAGTAAGTAAATGGATTACAATGCACGGGTTTGCACTGAACGTCAACACCGATCTTTCCTATTTTGATAGAATTATTCCGTGCGGAATTTTTCACAAAGGCGTAACAACACTGCAGAAAATTCTTGGTAGAGAAATTACACTCGAAGATGTTCATCAAAAATTGATTCATCATTTTGCAACACTATTTCATTGGGATGTCAAACAGATTTCCCGTGAAGAACTCACAACAATGCTTCATCACAACGAAGCAGTAACTGAGGAGACTCGTTAATGGCGTCTAAAAAATCTGCGGTGCTCGAGAAGAAGAAGCCCGCCGCCGTTGAATCCAATGGAACGATGAAGTACGCCGGAATGGACTATAAATCTCTGCTTACTAAAGAGCAGTTGATTACGGCGTACAAAAAAATGCTCCTTGCGCGTTTCATTGATGAAAAAGAAATGAATTTATTGAAACAAGGTAAGGTGCTTTTCCACATCAGCGGTCCCGGACATGAAGCGGTGCAAGTTGCAACCGCGATGGCGATGAAACCTGCATATGACTGGGCATATCCCTACTACCGCGACCTTGCTTTTTCACTTGCCTTTGGTTCTACCGCAAAAGGAATTCTCTGCGAAAACATGCACCGCACAGAAGGTCCGAGTTCACACGGACGTCAGATGCCCTCGCACTACGGAGATAAAAGTTTGCGGATTGTCGGTCAATCGTCGCCAACAGGGACACAATATTTACAAGCGGTCGGAACTGCGATGGGTTCAGTCAAAGAAGGAAATGATGAAGTAACGTACGTCTCTTCCGGCGAAGGTGCTACAAGCGAAGGAGAATTTTGGGAAGCGGTGAACTGGGCTTCGAGAGAAAAATTTCCCATTATCTTTATGGTGCAAAATAACGGGTACGCGATTTCGGTTCCAGTTGAGGAACAAATTGCAGGGGGATCTCTCTATAATCTGCTGAGCGGTTATCCTAATATGAAGAAGTTCCAGGTAGATGGAACGGATTTTATTGAATCATTTAAAGCGGCGAAAGAAGCGGTGGAACATTGCCGTGCAGGAAAAGGTCCGGCATTTATCGAAGCGACATGCGTCCGTCTCTTCCCGCATTCATCATCGGACGATCCGAAAAAATATCGCGCCGCTGATGAGATCGAAGAAGACAAAAAGAAAGATCCCATCCCGAAGTTCGAACGATTTTTGATCGAAGAAAAAATTTTAACGCTTAAAGACTCAGAGAAAATTCGCGGTGAAATAAAACAAGAAGTTGAAGAAGCGGCAGAGTACGCTGAAGCAGCTCCGAGTCCTACAGCAGACACCGTTGAACGGAATGTTTTTTCTCCGAACATTGTAATTCCTAAAGACGGTTTTGAAGAACCGGTTCACACAGGGTCAAGCATCGTCATGGTCGATGCAATCAATCACGGATTGCATGAAGAGATGAAGCGAAATCCGAAAATGCTCGTGTACGGAGAAGATGTTGCCGACGGAAAAGGTGGCGTGTTCTCCGCAACAAAAGGACTTTCAACCGCCTTTGGCAGTGACCGCTGTTTCAATTCACCGCTTGCTGAAGCATCAATTGTCGGTACTGCAATTGGTCTTGCTGTTCGCGGATTCAAACCGGTTGTCGAGATTCAGTTCGGTGATTATATCTGGCCTGCATTCATGCAAATCAAAGATGAGCTCGTTCACATGCGCTATCGTACCGATGGTGATTGGGCTTGTCCTGTTGTTATCCGTGTTGCTGTCGGCGGTTACATTCGCGGTGGACTGTATCACAGCCAAAGCATTGAAGGAATCTTCACGCACATTCCCGGATTGTGGGTTGCGTTTCCATCAAATGCCGCCGACGCAAAGGGATTGTTAAAGACAGCAATTCGCGAAGATAATCCGGTTTTATTCTGTGAACATAAAGGATTGTATCGCCAGCAATTTGCCGCTGCACTTGAACCGGATGAAAATTATTGTTTACCATTCGGTGCAGCAAAAGTGAAAAAAGAAGGAACTGACATCACGATCGTCACATGGGGATTCATGGTACAGCGTTCTATAGAGGCGGCGAGGAAATTGGAGGAGCAGGGTGTGAATTGTGAGATTATCGATTTGCGCACGTTAATTCCGTGGGACAAACAGACGGTATTCAATTCTGTACGGAAGACAGGAAAAGTGTTAATCGTACACGAAGACACAAAGACCGGAGGATTCGGTGCTGAGATCGGAACGCAGATCGCAGAGGAATGCTTTCAGTACCTTGATGCACCATTAATGCGCGTTGCAGCGCTCGATACACCGATCGCATTTGCACCGGCGCTGGAGACATCGATCCTTCCGCAGGAACATCACATTACATCGGCACTTGAAAAATTAGCTGCGTTTTGACAATGAAGATGTATAAAAATATTACTCGTGTGTTTAAAATTGGCGAAGAACCAAGTGATGCTGCATACTG
>JBFMDF010000061.1:0-9793 GCA_040753935.1 Bacteroidota bacterium
TAACGGTATAAAAGACCTTGATTCTGAAACGCCAGTCGTTCTCGACTCTGTGTACAATGTGACGACAGTGTATAACGGGTCAGAGATGGAATTGTACTTGAACGGGGAACTTGATGCTTTTGCTCCATTCAGCGGAACACTACAAACGACAACATTTGATCTTACGGTTGGTCAAGCGCTGCCGAATGACAACAATTACAATTTCAAGGGGGTAGTCGACGACATCCGCATTTTCGATTATGGACTGTCGGTCGATGAAATTGCGCAACTATCATCGCGAGTAACATCGGTTGAGAAGGATGGTATTTCATCTATTCCTTATTCGTACGCCGTAACTGCATTTCCGAATCCCTTTAATCCATCTACTGTTATTCGGTTATCGATACCCAAAAGTGGTCATGTAACGATGAAGGTAGTAGATCTTCTGGGGAGGGAAGTAGCAACGTTGATTAACGAGGTTATGTCTGCCGGTGTGGTAACAGTACGATGGAATGCTGTCGCGATGACCAGCGGTGTTTATTTTTGTGTAGTAAAAAATTCAGAAACGATGTTGATTCACAAACTAATTTTACTCAAGTAAAATATCATATGAAATATATTGATTTAACAGGCACGTGGGAAGTTTGCGCGCGTGACACCTATAAAACTCTTCCACAGCAATTTCGTCGGGTGCTTGACTGGTTGCCGGCTCGTGTACCGGGAACAATCCATACCGATTTGATCGCACAACATATCATCCCCGATCCCTACTACCGGATGAATGAACATACCGTACAATGGATTGACAGCGTTCAGTGGCTGTATCGTCGAACGTTTGAGATCGACGATACTATGTTGAAAGAACAGAGTATTGTCTTGGTTGCTGAAGGGCTCGATACCTATGCATCAGTTGCAATTAATGGAGAGCACATTGGCGTTGCAGAGAACATGTTCATTCCACATCGCTTTAACATTAAGCGGCATTTGAAAGCCGGTACCAATGTTCTTGAGATTCTTTTTGATTCACCTGTCGAATGTTCAAAAAAGTTACAAAAAAAACACGGCGCACTCGAGGTAGCACTCGAATCGCACCGCGTGTACGTTCGGAAGGCACAGTACTCGTTTAGTTGGGATTGGGGACCGAAGTTAACTACATCAGGTATTTGGCGGCCAATTTACATTGAACTATCGTCTGGGCCATCGCTCCGGAATCCGTATATCAAAACAACGGAACTGAACAAGAAATCAGCAACAATGGAAGTATCAGTTGAAATTAAAAACCTTACAAAGCCACTCCAGTTAAAAACAACAATTGAGGGAGAGTATTTTTCTGAAACAATCCTAAAGAAAGCAACATCCTCCTCTGTTAGATTTAAGGTAACAATTGCTCATCCGAATATTTGGTGGCCCAACGGATATGGAACGCAGCCGCTGTATTCGGCAACTTTTTCACTGCTTGATGGACACAATGTTGTATCAGAAACTACTACGACATTTGGCATTCGTACTGTTGAATTAGTACAAGAGAAGGATAAAGAAGGAAAATCGTTCATCATTGTTGTCAACGGAGTGAAAATTTTTTGCAAAGGGGCAGACTGGATTCCGAGCGACAATTTTATTCCGAGAATTTCCGATTCCACTTATGAACGACTATTGACAATGGCACGCGACGCACATATGAATATGGTTCGCGTTTGGGGTGGTGGAATTTATGAGCAAGATATTTTTTATAACCTTTGCGATAGACTTGGTTTATTGGTATGGCAAGATTTTATGTTTGCGTGCGGTGAGTATCCGCAGACGTTATGGTTTCTTAAATTGGTCAGAGATGAAGCAGAGACGGTTGTTCAACGATTGCGTAATCATCCTAGTCTTGCACTATGGTGCGGTAATAACGAATGTGAGTGGCTTTTCTGTACGGAACACCCCGATAAAACTCCTGACGATATGAATGGCGCAGTCATCTTCAGCAAAATTCTTCCTGAGATTGTAAAGAAGTTTGATGGTTCCCGGCCGTACTGGCGAAGTTCACCATTCGGCAGTGGATTTCCGAATGATGAATCGAACGGCAACCATCATCAGTGGCACGTATGGAGTTTTTGGAAAGATTACACGGAGTATGAAAAAAATACTGCCCGCTTTGTGACCGAATTCGGATTTCAGGCTCCGGCTACAGTGCCAACGTGGCATGAGTGCACACTGCCGGAAGATCGTTACCCACAACACGAGGTGATTGAACATCATAACAAACAGGTGGAAGGGCAGGAGAGGCTTTTCCGTTTTCAAGCGGCTCACTATGTCGTAGGGAAGAATTTTGATGAGTTTGTTTATCGCGGACAGTTGGTGCAAGCCAATGCGTTAAAGACAGCAGTTGAGCATTGGCGTCGAAGGAAATTCAACACTGCCGGTACATTGTTCTGGCAATTAAATGATTGTTGGCCCGTCAGCAGTTGGTCGGTCATTGACAGCGGTCTTCGTCCCAAAGCAGCGTATTTTTATGCGAAACGGTTCTTCAACGACGTTTTGGTTTCGATGAAACGACACGGGGATGTTGTTGAAGTGTGGGGAACGAACGATACGCTCACTGCAATTCGGGCAACACTGACTACCGCAATCATATCGTTCGATGGGCAAAAACATTTTGAAGCGACTACCGTTGTTTCCCTAAAAGCCAACTCGTCGGCGAAAATTCACGCGATTCAACTTCGCAACGAAGATTGGGAGGATAAGTACCATCGTTATATTCTTACACAGTTATTGGTTGATGGAGTCATTGTTTCAGAAAACAGATTCTTTCTTGTCGAACCGAAACATCTTCATTTGCCCGTACCACGCATTACACATTCACTTCATCCGAAAAACGAAACAGAATACATCGTGAACCTGCAAACTGATGTGTTTGCTAAAGATGTGTACCTCCGTTTTAACGGAAGAGAGGCATACTTCAGCGATAATTTCTTTGATATGGATGCTGGATGTTCACGGTCGGTTCACTGTGTTTTGTACGAACCGCCACAGGAATTAGAGGAAAACGTGGAAATTGTTTCTTTACATTCACTATCATTTTAGCAACTATTTATTGAGATATCATTATGGAATCTACAGTACATCAGTCAAATACACTTGTTACCCGAACGGGCGTACGAATACTGCGCGATACTTCTCGCGTAATTGTTCGACCCTTAATCCCCGATGATCCGTTGCGAATTATGCGACTTATCGGCAAAGTGTTGCAATTATCAGATTTGCAGGCAGAGGCACAACTGGAACAACTGAAAAAAGATTTTTTTAACAGACACAAAGACCTTAAAAGCGTGTTGCAACGACATTACAATGAAGTGTCAAAATATATTTCTCAAGCTTCTGTTGTTTCCGAGACAAAACGATTGTTGATTGGAGCATATTTTACAATGGAATACTCCATTGAATCTGCGGCGCTTTTTAATCCTTCTATTGTTCCTCATCCCGACCAGTCGAACTTACCGGAAGGCAGTCTTCGATTCATCATGAGTCTGCGCGCTACCGGTGAGGGGCATATCTCTTCGATCGTCTTTCGTAGCGGGGTGGTCGATGAAGCTGGAAATGTTGATATAGAGCCTGCCGGCAAATTTGCTGAATTACCGGAAGTGCGATTGATGCCTGATGGTTCCAATTACTCAATTCATTTCCGCCAGGATCAAAAGATAGCCGAGCGGGTAATTTTTCCTGTTTTGAAAAAAGAAAGCAAGGGGATAGAGGATGCACGATTCGTCCGTTTTGTTGATGATAACGGTTCAGCAACGTACTACGGAACATATACTGCGTACGACGGTTTCAACATTCTGCCGCAGTTCATTGAAACAAAAGATTTTCATTCCTTCAACGTTATTACGCTAAAAGGAAGTGCAGTGAAAAATAAAGGAATGGCGCTCTTCCCGAGAAAAATTGATGGCGCGTATGTAATGCTATCCCGTCAGGATGGGGAAACGAACAAAATAATGTTCTCAAACGATTTGTATCAGTGGGAACACGCAGAACTGATTCAAGAACCCTCGAAGCCGTGGGAGTTTGTTCAGATAGGGAATTGTGGTTCACCGATAGAAACAGAAAAAGGCTGGTTGGTTATTACGCACGGTGTCGGTGCTATGAGAAAGTATTCTATCGGTGCTATTTTACTCGATTTGAAGAATCCGCAGAAGATGATTGCACGATTAGAAGAACCGCTGTTGGAACCAAATGAGGAAGAACGAGAGGGATATGTTCCTAATGTCGTATATTCCTGCGGTTCGTTTATTCATCGCGGGAAGTTAATTTTGCCGTACGCTATGTCCGATATTTCATCAAGCGTGGCTACGGTGGAAGTAAAAACGTTGCTTGATATGATGAAAGCCGTGTAACCTACTTTCTCAATACGTTCAGAAAAGCTGTTTCACAGTTCTTGTGACGGCTTTTCTGTTGTAGGTGAAATCTTCTTGCACAAAACTATTTTGTTACCATCATCTTCTTTGCATCGACAAAATTTCCTGCCGTTAACCTGTAGAAGTATACTCCACTTGAAACTTGTGATGAATCCCATTCAACCTGATGGTTGCCGGCGTTGAGTTCCTGCTGTATGAGCGTGGCTACCTCTCTGCCGAGAATGTCGTACACTTTCAACGATACTTGTGTGGTAAATGGAATTTTAAATTGAATTGTTGTTACCGGATTGAAAGGATTGGGGTAATTTTGTTCCAGGTGAAATGAGTAAGGAGAAACACTTCCTCTTCCAACTCCGGTGATGATAACATTGATAACCGGTGAGTACTCCATCGCACCGTCATTGGTAATTTGAACGATACGATATTGTGCCGATTGCGACGCTACCGCTGCATCAGTGAAACTATATCGTTTCGTGGTATCAATGTTTCCCACTGCATTGACACTGCCGATTTTTACGAACTGCATGCCATCTGCGCTTCTTTCTATTTCGTAGCGGTTAATACTGATTTCTGAATTAACACCCCAGTGTAACGTGACATCTTTTGTCGTTGAATCAACCGTTGCGCCAACATCTAAAAAACCACTCGGTACTGTCAACGGACTGGTAACCATTTTGTCAATGTAGAGGTAAATAGTTTTGCCGTTCACATCGGCATTGTTGGCTTCAACATGGAAACCGTTGAATTTATTTCCTGTATCAACAATTTTGCCGGAAGTGATGTATGGAACAAAGAGATTTTCATCTAACCGGGTACCGATAAGTTTCCAACCGACATGGTTGATGTAGAAATAAGGACCTTGACACAGTCCTGTTGCACCGCCCCGGATAACCGTCCTAATGGTAATCGGGAGTTTGCCATCTCCCCAAATCCATGCGCCAATGTAACTGCCGCGCAGCATATCGGCAAGTTCCGCACTTGTGGTGCGTGCAATGCGGATATTCCAATTAGTGGTACTGGCCGCGTCATCAATCAATGTCCATTTGCCGCATCCTGCGCCTTCGTAGGGATGTTCAGTTGACCATTCTAACTTCGATGAAGTTGAAATTCCGACAGTTTGTCCGCTGCCGACTCCGTATGGTTGCAGCCAACCGCTAATGTTAGAATTAAAATCAAAAAGTATTTGCGGCGCAACAGCCCGGTTAGAATAGTGTACGCGTATATCGTCCACATAAATGGTATCCACCGATTTGCCTCCGACTAAATTCCCGTTACCAACGGTGAACTGAATTTTTTCGATAGTGATAGGAAAATCAACTGTTCCACCGGCGACAGGCGTAGCGGTAACAAAGCGGAAGTACAAATCATTCCAAGTATTGTTCCACGTTATTGTTGAGGTAGCAGTCATGACAAATTGTTCATTATCCTTGTCGCGAAAAAATACTTTTGCTATATGATTGCCGCCGTCACCATACACTTTGATTTTAATTGAATCCGGACGACTTGAAACAGGCAACTGTGTGTTTAAACTTGCGCTTGATCCCGATGGTGCATCAAAACGGATGCGAAATGCAGGTGGATTGGGAACTACTGCATCGTTACTTAAATTGAAAAATACGTTGTCGGGATCAGTCCCTGTCACGTCCCAAGTCCAAAAATGAGTATCAGCAAAACTTTCTACAAGAAGTGTTGTGTCTTTTCCTGAAGATGAGTAGGGAATCATTTGTGTAACGGTATCCAGTTTCACTGTCAATGTGCCATAGCCGAATCCTGTTGATGTAACAACACCATTGGCGTCAACATTCAGCGTGGAAGTGTTTACGTTGTATTGCACTTGATTGTTTTTCAGTACCGCCGGTTGCTCACCGGAATCGATACCTCTCACGGTCAGCGTCAAACGTTCTCCCGGTACCATCGTCAGCACAGAAGGAACAACACGCAATTGTTTAATGACGCGAACGAAGACTTTCACTGAGTCTGATACATTGTTATAAGCGATTCTCACCCAGCCACTATCGTTTGTAATTTTAGCGGTGAATAATCCTGTTGAATCAATTGTACCAATTGCGGTATCGGCAGTCCAGAATGTACCTGCGGGAAGAGGGAGAGGATTCAGGTACTCATCTTTTCCTTCGGCGTGGAATTGAAATGTATTTCCCTGAAATACATCGGCGCGATCTTCAATGATATTGAGGTAATGGAGTGTACCAACCGGTGCAGTACTAATAACTTGTAGGGAATTGGCAACAGACCGCTCACCGCCGGGGTCAGAAGGAGCATTTACTACTTTTCCACGCACAACCATTGTTGTTGAGCCGCCGCCGTCAAGATTGAAGGCATCTTTCACGCCGATAGCAAGAAGAAAATTTGCCATTTCTGTAAAATTCATTCCAATGCTTGATGATTGTCTTCCATCCACCGTGCAAAAATATACTTTCGTAGTGTCGTCATTTATTCCAACAAATGTGCGTGGATGTCGTGCATCGTTAAAACTTGAACCAGACTGGTCATAATCGCCCAGCGTTGGATATGGAACGCCATCTTTTATCAAATGGCCATTGCCGGCGATGAGTTGAGTCAACCGTCTTACATGTGCTGCTGAAATCGGTTTATAATTCAGTATCACTTTTACTGTGTCGTTAACAGACAGATTGTTTGTGATAAAAGTTGCCGGTGTTCCGCTTCCTCCGGAAACCACAAATCCATTTGACGGTATAGCACTGTTACCGGCTGATTTTTGTGTAACAACGGCAAGTACGGTATCATTCATTGCAAGCGGTTGATTAACAATGACAAGTGTTGCTTCTGAACCGCTTCCGTCCGTACCCGTTGAAGCACCTTTAAATGAAGAATAGACCACTGTTTCACCTGAACTGCGCGTGGTATTACCTTTGTTGATGGTAAGACTCGAGCCGTCCTTTGCAATGAGTGTGCCAGTAAAATTGAACCTATCAATGAAAACTTTTCGGTCTTCGGTAAATGCAAAACTAGATTTGAGTGTTGCAATGCCAAGAACGGGGTTACCATTGACAACTTGATTGTGAATAGGCCAACCGGTTTCAAAACTGAAAAATCCTCCGTTGATTGCACCAATCACCCGATGGCCGGGTTTATCGTTTGCCGCTGCTTGAGCGGTTGTCTTTGTCAGACTGGAGGGGCGATAACTTTCAAATGTGAGATGAGGATTTGTTACATCAATTTCCAGGACATCTAACGTGTAAGGACCAGGAAGTGTGTATTGCGTATGTACTACCCCTTGTGTTACCACAACGGATGAGGTCGTATCAGGCCATCCGGCGTAGAGAGTTGTTGTTACGATAAAGAAGGTAAACAAACGTTTCATTATTTTGTCCTTTATGTATGATGGAAGGAAAAATCGGTTGTTACAGTACAAGCAGTGGAATACCCTGACGTGGGAGTTCACGACCGATTTGATCTCACTAGTGCAGGGGTTTTATCGTTTTTCTTTTAAATATCGTACTTTTTTCCACTGCTGTCCATGATTTTCTCCTTATTTTTCAAATTTTTTTTGCAAACCATAATTAGTTAGTAAAGAGGTTAGGCACCGTAAAGTGCCCTTTTTTATTTTTGTAAAATCATTTTTTTCACACTTAAATGTTTTCCCGCCTGCAGGCGATACAGATACACGCCGCTCGATAGTGCTGAGGCATTGAAATTGATATGATGTTCACCCGGATCTTGCACGCTTTCAACTAAGGTGGTTATTTTTCTGCCAAGAATATCATAAACGGTGAGCACCACAAAAGCACGTGCAGGCAACATGTAAGTTATAGTTGTGGTTGGATTGAATGGATTGGGATAGTTTTGGGAGAGGTAGAATTGTGAAGGTTTAAGATTAGGTTCATTTTCTACCGATGTTGGCTTGAAATCGTAAATATAAATCCCAAACTGATTTATTTTAGATGCGGTAATTCCTGCATATAGACGATCATTTAAGGTATCGATGACAAATGCTCGTACAAAGTTATTTGTCATATTTGGCAAACCGATGTTAAATTCAACCCAGGTTAATCCAGTATCGCTTGAATGATAAACTCCTTTTCCAGATACAATTGTGTATATTTCAGAAGGTTGTTTTTCATTAAACAATACTTGATCTACATAAAAGGGCGTATCATTATTAGGAGTAGTTGTATCAATGCCATTGTAACGCGACTGCCAGGTTATCCCGCCATCGGTGGTCAGTTGTATGCCTCTGGGCTCCGCACTGTAACTTTTGTAACTGACTGCAATGATATTCGGATTTGTCGGATGAATAGCAGCGTAGAGTGGAACTCCTCCAAACCTGATTGAACTCCAACTCATTCCCTTATCGGTGCTCTTGTACACATCCCCTTCGCACACAGCAACAAGAATGCTATCATTAGAAGGGGCAATGGCGATGTTGAGGACTCTTCCGCCGGGGGGTGTCACGTTCTTATCCGGATATCCTTCTTTTGTTTTCAGTAAAAAATCTGCCACGCCAACATAGACCGTTTGCTTATCCATGTAATCTACTGCTAACGCAAAACTTGGTATTCCTCGTCCGCTGAAGATCTTCGTTGCTCCGGTATCCAGATGTGTAATATAAAAATCATTTGAACTCGTCCCTGAACTCTGTTCATTCTCATAAATGATCTTGGAATTGGTTGGATGGACTTTTAAGCTCCCGTATGCAGACCACGAATACCGCTCTATCCATGTTTCTCCTTTATCGGTGCTCATCAGCCACTTGCTTCCTTTGGCATACATCGTATCGGGATTGGGGCGGTAAAAATCAATATCGTAGATGGCAACCCCTTCGCTTCCTTTTGCCAATCGCCACTGTGGTTGTTGTGAGTGAGCAACAAAGGAAAAAGAAATCAGCAATATTGTTATGCTTTTAGAGAACATTGCGACAAGCTCAGAAACGATACAATCCTTTATAGACTTTCCAGTTGCCGCTTCCGTAAGAAAGTCCATAATTAATACCGCAAAAGACTAATCCGGATGTACGCTTCTCTAAGCAAACTGTTCCTTCAACATGATTACTCTTCGTGCGTTAATGGATGGATGTCCATGTGTTACAAACTCTTCGGTGTAAACGATCTTCCATGGTCTTGCTGAGCGGAAAGTGTAAAAGTCTCTTGTTGTGTTCGATGAGTCGTTGAAGAAGATCGTCCGCATGGTCAACGTAGAATGTACCTATTGTCGGGCTGCGGAAGAATATACAGGTAATACATTCGTGGCCCGTATCCGCTGAAGGCGGATGATATTCCTGATGTGTAGTATAGAGTGGACCGTAGCGGGATCGAACCGCTGACCTCTACAATGCCATTGTAGCGCTCTCCCAGCTGAGCTAACGGCCCAGATAATTACCATCGTTTGCACTACAAATATATAAAACAAATTGAACAAAGAAAATAATTTCTTTATGT
>JBFMDF010000062.1:0-9764 GCA_040753935.1 Bacteroidota bacterium
AATGGATTAATTTGCGTGTCGGCTTGATACTCAAAAAACTTCTTGAAGAAAAAGGGGCAACGGTACTAATGACACGAACAACCGATACGGTTGTTTCGCTTGCCGACCGGGCAAAACTTGCTGTTGATAACAAGGCACACCTTTTTATTTCCATTCACCACAATGCCGTTGCCGATTCGTCGGTAAATTTTCCAATTATCTACTTTCACGGCGCCGCAACGGAAAACAAAGCCGGTGTTGCATTAGCCAAACTTCTGATAAAAAGTTTTCTGAAATATCTGTATCAATCGGAAACACCAACGTGCATTGCTTCCGATTATGTGATCTTTCCGGAAGCCGGTGCAGGCGTGTTGCGCAGATCGTACGGCATCCCGGGGGTTATTGCCGAAGCATCATTTTTTACCAATCCTACAGAAGAACAACGATTAAAACAAACAGCGCATAATGAAAACGAAGCACGGGCATATGCCGAAGCAATAGAAAAATTTTTCAGCACTCCGATTCCCTCCATTCTACCAAAAGACACCGCGCAGTTCCCTCCTAAATTTCAAATTCTACAAGAATCCGAACGAATGAATCCTATTGCGTTGAAGTGGAAAGAAGATTATGAAGAAGCCAACGTATTGATGAGCAACAGCGATTCGTCATCCATCCAAAAAGCGTATGCTCTCTTCACGCGATCGGCGCAATCTTTTCCGGACTCTTATCTTGCCGACAAATGTCATCGATACAGAGCGATATTGCTGAAAAGAATGGGACGGCTTGTTGAAGCCGCGCAGGAAGAGAGAAGGGTAGAAGAATTTTATCCTACCTTTTGATTCGACCCGTTCTCTAAAGTGAAACTGTCCACACTTCAACTTCAAGCCTGACGACAGGCATTCAGCAGGATATTGAGATACGGTTGTTAGAAATGATATAGATTTCTTGTATTATGTTTCCGGAGAAAAAAATTTCAATCCAACAATCCCTGCTACAATCAACCCAATGCACACCAAGCGCATTACGTCTTTCGATTCGTTGAACAACACCATTCCAAAAATTGCCGTGCCGACTGCACCAATACCTGTCCACACAGCGTATCCGGTTCCAACGGGAATTGTTTTAAGGGCAAGAGCAAGAAAATAATACGTTGCAATCATACTAACAGAAGTGATAATGCTCGGAACAAGTTTGGTAAACCCTTCTGAGTATTTTAAGCCTATTGTCCAGGCTATTTCAAACGCGCTGGCAACAAGAAGGTAAATCCACGCCATTATGTAATAAACTCCATGCCGTTGTTATCTATGCTCATTATCTCCACCGATGATTGTTTCCCGTGTTGCGCAAATGCGCTTTTCATTGCAGTACCGATTTCTTCTTCATTCTTTACAGCAAATGCAAACACCGTTGGTCCTGCGCCGCTGATGTTGAATGACAGTGCACCAGCATTGAGCGCCGCTTTTTTAACATCGTTGTACCCGGAAATCAGAGTTGAACGGTACTGTTCATGAAGACGATCGATAGTTGCATACCGCAGCGCCTCAAAGTCGCCGCTCATCAACGCGGCAACAAGCGATGCGGTATTTTCAATATTGGTAACGGCATCGTTCAGCGGAATGTGGTCGGGCAAAAGTTTGCGTGCATGTTTGGTGTGCACTTGAAAATGCGGCGAGCAGGTAATGACGGAGAGCGGTTTGTTAATCTTCACACTGCGACAATGTACTTTGCCGTCACTGTTGAAACAGTTAATCGTTAATCCGCCGAAAAGCGCGGCAGAGACATTGTCCGGATGTCCTTCGATTTCAACCGCAATGTTGAGCATCTCTTCGCGTGAAAGATTTCCTTTCAATACTTCGTTCGCGAGAAAAATTCCTCCGGCGATTGCCGCACCACTGCCGCCAAGTCCGCCGTACGCAGGAATTTCATTCTTCAGGTGAAGATGAAGCACCGGAAGTTCTTTTCCGAGTTTTTCTGCAACTGCTTTCATTCCGCATATGACAAGATTGGATTCGTCAGCGGCAATATGTTCTTTGCCGTTTCCTTCAACGGTGATTCTTGCCAACGGCGTTTCATCAACAGATAAATATAAATAACGATTCAACGCCAGCCCGAGCGTATCAAATCCGGGACCAAGATTAGAAGTGGAGCAAGGAATCTTTATCTTTAGCATTCGCAAGATTTTCAAGGTTACAAGATTATCAATATTCAATTTTGATAATCTTGATAATACTGTAATTAGAGAAATTTTTTCACTTCATCAATATTCGCATCAATATCATGCGGCGGATTGGCAAGAGCCGTTTTTCGGTTGAAATGATAATCAACAATCACCTGCGGGTCTTTCAGAATATTTCCTGTTAAAATGCCAACAACGGTTTCGTGCGCTTTTATTTCTCCCCGTGAAACTAATTTTTTAATTCCGGCAACAGTCGCGCAGGAAGCCGGTTCGGCGCCGATTCCTGCCGCATCAACCTGCGCTTTTGCCTCAAGAATTTCTTCATCAGTAACAGATTCGACGATACCGTTAGTCCATTTCAATGAACGGACAGCTTTGGGGTAATTCACCGGCTCGCCAATCTTGATTGCAGTTGCAATTGTTTCCGCCTTCTCCGGTTTTAATTCTACAAAATTATTTTTGAATGCCTTGTAAAATGGACTTGCTCCTTCCGCCTGAATAACAGCAAAGCGCGGCATGCGATCGATCAATCCTAATTCGTACGCCTCATACACCGCTTTTCCAAATGCGCTTGTATTGCCAAGATTTCCCCCCGGAAATACAAACCAATCCGGTACTGCCCACTTCAATTGCAAAAGTGTTTCCCAAATAATTGTCTTTTGACCTTCAAGGCGAAATGGGTTGATAGAGTTAAGAGGATAGGCAGAAAGTTTTTCCTGCGCTTCGCGAATGAGTCTCATGCAGTCATCAAAATCACCGTTGACCACCAAAGTTTTTGTTCCATACGCCAGCGCTTGCGAAATTTTTCCGACAGCAACATTTCCTTTCGGAATTAACACAATACCTGTTAACTCTGCTTCCGACGCATAAGCGGCAAGGGAGGCGGAGGTATTCCCTGTTGAAGCACAGGTAACTGCTTTTTGGTTGAGATATTTTGCCATTGTCATTGCAACGGTCATTCCGCGGTCTTTGAACGATCCGGTTGGATTTTCACCTTCGTGTTTCAAGAACAATTGTTCTGTGTTCAATCCGAGCCACGAGGAAATTTTTTTGCTTCGGTGCAGTCGCGTGTTCCCTTCTTGTTTCGAAACAATCTGATTGTCGTGTATCTCCGGCAGTACTAGTTCTTTGAAATGCCACACTCCGCCGCTCGGTTGATTGTCACTAAGTGTCCGCGTTTTTAAAAAATATTCTCTCGAAATACCGTACTGCTTTTTGATCCTCTCTAGATCATGCACAACGTCCAGCAACTCTCCATTATCCGACGTAAATCGAATTTCATCGAGCGGATATGTTTTTTTTGAAGAAATGCTTTGTAATATGGAAAGCGCTTCAGCAGGCATAGTTCACCGGAATTCCGTTCACTGAGTGAAGATGATCAAGACGAATAACTGTTCCATTATCAAGTTGTAAGTATTCTGCGCCATCTTTTGCAAACAGGTCAACGATGATTCCTTCCGCACTCTGTGGGCCGTTAGTGTCTTCGTACGAGATCGTACATCGTGTTCGTTGCGTAGCAAACGCTTCCAGTTGATCATAGTACGAACAACCGATACTTCGATATGGCATTTGATCGTGTTTCATACATTTCAACGCAAAATTTACGTAATAACAATGGCAATGTTTCTATTCTTGATTCTTATCCACTCATTTGGTACAATACAATAAACAAAAGGCAATACGTATGCATACCTACATTGTTGACGACTCCAATACTAAAAAAGCGGTTGTTATTCCGATTGACGAATACGAACAACTGACAAAAGCATTGGATGAGTACAAAAAGCGTCTCGACGAACTTGAAGATGAACTAGATATTAAATTGGCCACCGAAGCGCTCCATAATAAGAATGAGAGGATTCCATTCGATATAACAAATTATGTATAGAATTGAAATCCTCAAACAGGCTGATAAAAATCTCAGATCGCTTCCTATCGACTATCGCCACACAATCTCTCAAGCAATACAAAACCTTTCAACCAATCCACGGCCCGATGGGTGCAAGAAGTTAAAGGACACAGAATTTTATCGAATCCGTATAGGGCCATATCGGGTTATCTACACTATTCACGATGACATTCTTCTCGTGGTAATACTTCGAATAGGTCACCGAAAAGATATCTACCGTTAATTTCTATAAAACGCATCGTGCACTGCTTGCACGGCTTTCGTAGCATCTTGCTGTTCAACAACAAATGAGATATTCAGTTCCGACGATCCTTGTGCAATAGCAATAATGTTGACATCTGCTGTTGCTACAGCGTCGAATGTTTTTCCCGCAATCCCTTTCGTTCCGATCATCCCTTCACCAACAACCGCAATGATGGAAACCGGTTCTTTCACCGACACATCATCAATAATTTTTTTGGCAATATCAACACGAAATTCATCACGCAATACGTTCACACCCGTCTTGCTGTCTTTCTGCGGCACAATTAGGCACACATTGTGTTCGGACGATGCTTGAGAAATCATCATTACGTTCACCCGTGCTCGCGCAAGCGCTGAAAATATTCTTCCGGAAACACCTGGCACGCCAATCATTCCGTTTCCCTCAATAGCAATAACGGCAAGATTGTCGATCGAAGTTACCGTTTTCACCGGATGCCCATTTGCGCCGGACGATGATGAGATTAACGTTCCGGGATGAGAGGGATTAAAAGTATTTTTGATGCGAATCGGAATGTTTTTTGCAATTGCCGGCACCATTGTTTTCGGATGAATGACTTTCGCACCAAAGTAACTCATCTCTGCCGCCTCACGGTACGAAATTTCCGGCAGTACGTGCGCCGATTTCACCACACGCGGGTCGGCGGTCATCACGCCATCAACATCAGTCCAAATCCAAATTTCTCTGCTGTCAATCGCCGCGCCAACAATTGAACCAGTGTAATCCGATCCACTTCGTCCTATGGTGGTGGTAATTCCATCTTCTGTGGATGCAATGAAACCGGTTACCACCGGTACAATGCCTTTCTTCACTAAGGGAACGATAGTTTCTCTTATCGCTTTGTTTGAATACTCAAAGTCAATTGCCGCTTCGCCAAAATGACTATCGGTGCGGATCATGCTGCGGGCGTCAACAAACTGTGCGTTGATATTCTGTTCTTCCAGAATAGCTGCGATTTGCCGACAGGAAAGAATTTCGCCGAATGCGGCTATCGCGTCCAGTGAGCGTGGAGAAAGTTCTTTCAACAATGCAATGCCGTGATAGAGTTGCGCAAGTTCGTCTATTGCCGCTTGCTGTTCTTTAATGAGTTGTGCGCGGCGACGATTATCTTTCACCAGTTCATGGGCAACATGAATGTGTTTGTCGCGAAGTGCTGTTACTGCAAGATGTACTTCACCGGTTTTCCGTTCAACCGCTTTCCGTGCCGTCTCCAACAGTGTGTTGGTTACACCACTCATTGCTGAGGCAACAACAATCGGTTGTTCATTCATAAATTGTTTAACGATGGAAACTACTCCGTTCAATCGTGTTAAATCACCGACGGATGTCCCGCCGAATTTCATTGTCAGCATAGTACTTACCCCTGTTTTTCCATTAACGAAACTATCGATTCAAATCGCTGCGGATACAATGCGGTAATGCGTTTCATCTCTTCAAAGGAAAGAGGAACGATGATGGTATTTTCTTCCGCCTGCTTTGGTGTTTTTATTCCCGGTATTACTGTTGAAATTCCCGGAACACTTACGCAAAAACTGATGGCAAGTGTTGTTGGTGAAATGTTTTTCTCATCTGAAAGTTGCCAGACATCGTGTAAGGCATCAATGGCGTTATCAAGAATTTCTTTGGTTAAACGAAACGAGCGATGATCGTTGTAGGAAAATGCTGTTCCTTTCGTCAATCGTCCCGTCAGCAGCCCAAACTGTAAAGGCATGCGGGCAATGACACCGTATCCCGATGCTGCTGCTTTTTCAATAACGTTACGTGCGCGTTGATTGAGAATGTTAAACACCAGTTGAAAACCGTCGGCAAGATTCCGTTCTAGAAGAAAATCGGATTCCGGCGCAGGATGAAATGTGTTCAGCGATACACCCCAGTAACGGATTTTCCCTTCCTTCTTCAACTCTTCCATTGCTTCAATGCACTCCCCCTGCTGAAGATGAACCATGCGTGCAGAATGCAACTGGTAGTAATCAATTGTTTCACGACGAAGTCGTCGCAAACTTTTTTCGCATGCGGAACGAATATACTTTTTGCTGTAATCAAGCGCGATGGTTCCTTCTTCTGTGGCACGGTGGCCAACTTTTGTCGCAACAATTACATCCGATGAATTGCCAAACACTTCGCCAATCAATTCTTCGGAATGCCCAAGTCCGTAAAAATCTGCCGTGTCGAAAAAATTCACGCCGCATTCTTTTGCTTTCAACAGCGCTTGTTTCGACACTCCGTCGTCAACGTCGCCCCACCCAATCGGCGTTGAACCAACCATTGCCGGTCCGCCGATTCCCCATGCCCCAAAACCGACCACGCTGACACGTAAATCCGTTTTCCCAAATTGCCGGTATTCCATTATAGTGCTTCTGAAATTTTCTGTGCCATCTCTTTTGTACCAAGAAGTATTGTGCTATCTGTATTCGAAGGATGCTTCACATAAATATCGCCGGTGCGGTATCCGTCTCGTAACACTTTTTCAATAGCATGCTCAATCGCCTCTGATTCCGCAGAGAGATCAAATGAATACTTCATCATCATTGCTACCGATGCAATTGTCGCAATAGGATTAGCTTTGTTCTGCCCGGCAATATCCGGCGCGCTGCCGTGCACCGGTTCGTACATTGCAACGTACCCTCCGAGTGACGCCGAGGCAAGCATGCCGATGGAACCCGTAAGCATTGCGGCTTCATCACTCAAAATATCGCCGAACATATTTTCCGTTACAATCACATCAAACTGTTTCGGATTGCGAATTAACTGCATAGAGCAGTTGTCAACATACATGTGCGAGAGTTCAACGTCAGGATAGTTCTTTCCCACATCGGTTACGACTTTTCGCCACAGTTGTGATGTTTCGAGGATGTTTGCTTTATCCACCGAACATACTCTCTTTTTTCTTTTCCGCGCAATGTCAAAAGCAGAAATTGCAATTCGCCGAATTTCAGATTCCGAGTACATCATGGTGTTGAATCCCACTTCTTCGCCGTTCTGTTTTTTAAATCCACTGGGCGTACCGAAATACAGTCCGCCTGTCAACTCACGCACAACAACAATATCAACGCCCTCAACAACTTCTTTTTTCAGAGTTGACGCATCTACCAGCGCAGAATAAATTTTTGCCGGACGGATGTTGGCATACAATCCCAGTTCCTTGCGAAGTCCGAGCAATGCACGTTCCGGTTTCAATTCTTGCGGATTGGAATCCCATTTTGGTCCACCGACTGCGCCGAGTAGAACAGCATCGCTCTCTTTGCACATCTTCAATGTCTCGTCAGGGAGTGGAATTCCTTTCGCATCCAGCGCGGCGCCGCCGGCAAGAGCGTGTTTGTAAACAAATGTGTGTTTGAATTTGTTTGCAACGACTTCAAGAACTTGAAGCGCACCGGCAACAACTTCTGGTCCAATGCCGTCGCCGGGTATGACGGTGATGGTTTTTTTCATATTTTTTCCATTGCATCATCGGTTCATTGCAATAACACAATGAACAAATAGATCAATACTGCGTGTGTTATTTGTTAATCAATTCCGATAGTTCTCGTGACCGAAGTGTAGCGGTAGCCACGGCATCGATGAGCATGGAGCGCAAGCCGTGTGATTCGAGTTCGTGAATTGCGTTGATGGTCGTACCGCCGGGTGTTGTCACCTGGTCGCGCAAAATTGCCGGATGAACGTTCGACTCCTTCACCAATGTTGCAGAACCCAGAACGGTTTGAATAGCAAGTTTGGTGGAAATATCGCGCGGTAGTCCCATCTTCACGCCGCCATCAATCAACGCTTCAATAACCATGTAAATGTACGCGGGACCGCTGCCGCTGAGTCCAGTAACAGCATCCAGATGTTGCTCACCAACGACAACCACCTCGCCGACGGCTTCAAAGATTTTGATTGCAATATCGTGCTGTTGTACGTGCACGTGTTTACCGAAAGAAATGGCAGTAGCGCCAAGTCCCACCGTAGATGCGATGTTCGGCATACAACGCACAATTGGAATATTTTTTCCGACTATTTTTTCCATCGATTCAGTTGTCACTCCCGCCGCAATGGAAATAATGAATTGATCCTTGTGCAGTACTTCGTGCATTTCCTCCAGCACTTTGCGGATCACCGCTGCTTTTACACACAGGATAACAATGTCTGCATGCCGTGCTGCGTCTTTGTTGTTTGTGGTAATGTTCACGCCGTAATCGGATTTCAACTTCTCTAATTTTTCTATCCGGGTGCCGCTGGCGTAAATTTTCTTTGCCGATGTCAGTTGGGCATTCAATATCCCACGGATGAGCGAAGCGCCCATATTTCCAGCGCCGATGACGGCGATTGTTTTATTCAACATAGTTTTTTTCATTCTACAAGTGTGTACCTCTACAATTCTTTCAGTTCCGTATGGTGATATCAACCTTTTGGTAACATTCCCGATTTCCGCGCGTACTCGAATATTCCGCCGGCACGGAGAATATGTTCTACATCTCCCAGTGAGTTGAGTTTGTATTCTTTGTTTTGCGTACGGTTTTTCAATATGCCCGCGGTTGTATCCAATTCTAATTCATCTCCCGTTCGTATTTCCAGCGAGAGGTGCTGAGAAGTTTCAAACGGAGCGACAAATGCTCCGTCAATAGCGTTGCGGTAGAAAATACGCGCGTAACTTTCCGCTACAATCGCTTCAATACCGGCAACTTGCAACGCAAATGGCGCATGTTCGCGTGATGATCCACATCCAAAATTTTTCCCGGCGACAACAATGGTATATTCGCTCTGCCAGTGTCCTTCTTTAATAAAGGGAATGTTCCCCTGTGGCAATCCAGATTGTTCAATCGGCACGCCGGAAAATGCGTACCGCCCGTAATTTTTTTTCTCATCCGCATCATCGAGTTTATACACAAGATGTGCCGCTGGTATAATTTGGTCGGTATCAATATCATTGCCAAGAACGAATGCTTTGCCTGTAATTCTTGCTTTCATAAATAGCGTTCCTTAATTGTTGTTTGCATCTCGCCTCTAAAAATAAAAAACCTTCAGAGCATCCATCAACTCTGAAGGTTGTTGACGTTGAATACTCCTCATTTACAAATATTGAACAAACTTATTGTTCTTATCGACGAGGATCATCGTCGGCGTAATTGGTTTATCCGACAATTCAAATCCCATGATGATGATCTCCTCCCCTTCTTTAATCAAGTGAGCCGCCGCCCCATTCATGCAAATTACTCCCGACCCGCGTAGTCCTTTAATGACATACGTTTCCAGTCTCGCTCCGGACGAATTGCTGGTAACAAGCACTTTCTCCCCTTCGCTCAGTCCGGCTTTTTCAATTAACTCCTCGTCAATGGTAATACTGCCGACGTAGTTGATATCTGCTTCTGTTACCGTTGCTTTATGAATTTTCGATCGAATATACCAGCGCATATTTTTCCTGTACTATTTCAATAAAAACCTTGTAACGGTTTGAAAGC
>JBFMDF010000063.1:0-9555 GCA_040753935.1 Bacteroidota bacterium
GATATGAAGTATCTGACCGAGGAGGCAGTCAATCGCGGTATCGAAACACTCCGCAGGTTTAAAAAAATTGCCGATGCGTATCACGCCCCTATTCGCGCCGTTGCTACCAGCGCTGTGAGAGAAGCATTGAATCAAAACGAATTCATCCGCCGTGTGTATGCCGAATTGGACATTAAAATTGAAGTAGCATCTGGTTTTGAAGAAGCCCGGCTCATTTATCTTGGTATTCTTCAGGCACTGCCTGTCCAAAATAAACCGTTGCTAATGATTGACATCGGCGGCGGAAGCACTGAGTACCTAGTAGGTAAAAAACGGCAGGTGCTGTATGAGAACAGCTTAAAACTCGGTGCAATTCGTTTAACGCAGAGATTCTTTACCGGCAAGGAACTGACAAACTGCGCGATAAAAGAGTGCAGAAAGTATGTTGCCGGATTTTTAACGCCTGTTGAACGCGAGATACGGAAAACCACATACTCCGTTGTTGTAGGCAGCAGCGGCACGATTTTGTCGTTAGCACGGATCATACGCATTCGGCGTGGAGAATTTTCTGATACCTCGTTGAATGGTTTTTCTTTTACCGCCGACGAATTGTATGAGGCAGTTGATCTTCTCTGCGACGCAACAACGGTGAAACAACGGGCAAAGATTCCCGGTCTCGATGCCGCCCGTGCCGATATCATCGTCGGTGGAGCGATTGTTCTTGAGCAAAGTTTCAAGCATCTGCGGATCAAGGAAATGGTTGTTTCCGAGTACGCACTGCGTGAAGGAATTATTCTCGACACAATTGAGAAATGGTACAACGTCGAAGATTTCCATACACTCGACAATATCCGCTACAAGTCGGTGCTTCATCTTGCCGAAACCTTCAAGTACGAAAAGAAACATTCACACCATGTTGCCAAACTTGCCGTGCGCATTTTCGATCAACTGCAGTCTCTGCACAACTTAGGGCGACTGGAGCGTGAATTTTTGGAAGCGGCGGCGTTGCTTCATGAAATTGGTATCTTCGTTTCGCATTCCAACCATCATCGCCATGCGCATTACCTGATCAAGAATAGCGAACTGCTCGGCTACACCGATAATGAAAAAGACATCATTGGCAACATTGCTCGGTACCATCGCAAAAGCCATCCGAAACCAAAGCATGAAGGATTTGCACAATTGAATAGCGAAGACCAGCATGTCGTACGTGTTCTGTCGGGCATCCTGCGCATTGCAGACGGGCTTGACCGCACTCATCAGTCGCTGGTGAAAGATGTGAAGGTGAAACGTTCGGGAAAGAAAATAACATTTACGGTGCAAAAAAGTCGTGGCAAAAATATTGAAATGGAACTGTGGGGCGCTGAACGAAAGAAGCAATTATTGGAAGAAGTGTTTGATGCTGAGATAGTGATCATGGAATGAAGTGGTTTACGGCAAGGATGCTTTTTTATGTCAATTCGTGGAAAAGTAGAGAAGTAACGCTGAACTCATGCTCGGTCCGAAGGATCCTTCGGACGATGGTGAAAAATTTTCACATTCACCAGTTCTCAACGCCCGCCAAAGACGGGCGATACGCTTGCGTAACATCAGTGAATAATTCTTGATGTGGTGCGAAATCATGAGCGCACTTCAATTTTCTCATTGAATTTAACGCCAAAAATTCCTTTTTTGCACCGCAGTATTGCACGGTGGAAGATGGTTTCCCATTCATTACTCTTAGTGTCCAATGTCTGACTCGCTGAAAAAACTTCTCTTCGCCAAACAGATTCGCATCATCTTCTCTGCCATTCTTGGTCTTCTTTTAGCATGGCTTATTTCCATTTCGCCGGTGGGCAACCGTGTTGAAATGAACGCGCTTGATATTCAATTTCGCTTTGCAAAAGATTCACGCGCACCTGATTCTTCAGTTGTTATTCTCACCATTGACCAGAACAGTCTGCAGTACTTCAAGCGGAATGGCAAAATCAGTTGGCCTTGGCCCAGAGACTTTTACGCCGCGGTAACCGACTATCTTGCTAAAGGAGGAGCGAAAGCAATTGTGTACGACTTTCACTTTAACGAGCCGGACGAAGACCGCGTGATTTCACTCGGCGCATACAACGACTCGCTTTTTGCACAGTCAATCCGCACTGCCGGCAACGTCTTTCTTTCAGCGCAGTTGACTCATCAGTACGAAGAAGACCAGCCGGGCGATACACTCATAAAGTTTCCCACTGATCATACTGGCATTCGCATTACACAGCATTACCGGTTCGATAAAACCTATGCGCCGCTTCTTCCGTTTCAGGAGGGGGCGAAAGGGGTTGGTATCGTCAATTTTATTCCGGATGAAGATGGCGTTTGCAGAAGAGTTCCGCTGGTGTACGAGTTGCACGGAAAACCGCTCTATACGTTGTCGTTTGCCGTTTACCATTCCCTCTTTCACGGCACAGAAAGCATCGAGCAACGTATTTCATCTCCCTATGTAATTTATTGGTATGGCAAAGGTGGACCAGATGGCGTGTTTCCGTACTATTCAATTCATGCAGTCATCGTATCGGCGATGAAAGAACTGCAGGGAATAGAGCCGGACATTCCTGCAAGCGCCTTTAAAGATAAGATTGTGTTGATTGGTTCCAACGCACCGGGTCTTCTCGACCTTCGTCCGACACCGTTTACCTATCTTGAGCCATATCCCGGAGTAGAAATTCACGCAACGGCGCTGAGTAATTTTTTGCAAAAGCATTTCATTCAGGAAGTCCCCTTTATCGCGCTGTTGTTTATCTGTTTGGTTATCGTGGCGATTGTCTCGTTGCTTACCAACAATGTTGAAAATATTGTGGCAAGCACCTCTGCTGTTATCATAGTCGTGCTTATCTTTCTCGTCATCTCTAATCAACTCTTTGTACAAAAGTTGATCTGGCTGAAAGTAGTGTTTCCGGTGATGTCGGCAGTGTTGACATTTTTTGTTTCCGTGGCATGGAATTTCGCTACAGAGGGAAGAAGCAAGCGACAGATACAGAAAATTTTCGGACAATTCGTCAATCCACATGTGGTCAAACAGTTGAGTGCGAATCCTGAAAAAGTAGAACTTGGCGGCGAGGAGGTGGAAGCAACAATTATGTTTTCCGACATCGAAGGATTCACGTCAATTTCCGAAACGAAGAAGCCGAAGGAACTGGTCGAATTTCTGAACAACTACTTCTCTGCCGCCAGCGATATCTTCCTGAAGTACGACGGGACGATCGACAAATTCATTGGCGATGCGGTGATGGTGCAGTTCGGTATACCACTGAAAAATCCGAATCATCGCATTCTTGCCGTTCGCGCGGCGTATGAATTTTCACAGGTGATTTATCAAATGACAAAAGCCGCAAGGGAACGAAACGAGCCCGTCTTTTCAACACGCATCGGCATTAACACAGGCACAATGGTTGTCGGATACATCGGCGGCAGAACAAAGAAAGAATATACCGTCATCGGCGACACGGTGAATCTGGCGTCACGATTGGAAGGAGTAAATAAGTTTTACGGCACGGCGTTGATGATCAGCGAAACGACAGCAACCGAACAAGTGATTGATGAATTTTTGCTTCGTGAAATGGATTTGATTCGTGTGAAAGGGAAGAAACTTCCGATTAAAATTTATGAAGTAGTCTGTCCGCGAAACGAAGTTACCGGCGAGCGGTTGAAAATGGTACAGACCTTCGAGTCTGCACTGCAGTTGTACCGCGAACAACAATGGAATGACGCCATTGCCATGTTCCGCACCGTGTTGAAAATGAACGAGGCGGATTACGCATCAAAAATGTACATAGAGCGGTGTGAGGAGTATCAGAAAAAATCTCCCGGCAAAAACTGGGACGGTGTGTATGTGATGACGAGTAAGTGAGAGGAATGTTGTTATCATCTCTCCGAAGGATGCTTCGCATCGACTTCGCTCGAGACGACGATGAGTCTGTCATGCCGAGCGAAGACGAGGCATGACATGGTAAAAATACTATAGGGTCGCAGCAATACCGTGAAAAGATATTGGGTTTATATCTTGCTCTGTAGCGATAACTCTTTTTATACCGGAATGACTTCCGATTTAGAACAAAGAGTGATAGACCATAACACCAAGCGTTACCCCTGTTCATATACTTCGTCAAGGCTTCCAGTGAAATTAGTTTTTAATGAAGAATTTTCCGATGCGCGATTGGCAAGAGAGTTCGAGAGACGTATAAAAAAGTGGTCTCATGAAAAGAAAGAGGCATTGATTGACGGAAATATTGATTTGCTTCATGTTCTTGCTGAATGCAAGAATACAAGCCATTATAGAAATCGTTATTTACAGTCATCTTTCGACTCTGATTTTGTCATGCCGAGCGAAGACAAGGCATGACAGTGAGATGTTGTGCAGTTTGTCGCTCCTCGACTCCGCTTGGAGCGACAGGTGGTTTCACTGAGGATGAGTGTAGCAGTCGTTTGTCGAGTACGCGCGGGACGACAGTGAAAAATGATGCACACTGATTAAATATTGCGTAGATTATCGTCGTTAACAAGGAGAGTAGTTATGAAAATATTCTATTATCTGTTTTCGCTTCTTTTCGTTTTTGAAATACACGCGCAAAAACTTCGCACCACACAGCCGACCAATTACTTGCGTGAAGGTCCAGCCTCGTACTTCCAAATTATTGCCATGATTCGGGAACAGGTAGATGTTATGAAATTGGACCAAAAGGGAAGTTGGTTGAAAGTGAAAACCGATGAGAACGACATTGGTTGGCTCTCTGAAAACAGTTTTGTTGTCCGCGGAGGAACCGACGTGCGCGACGAAAGAGTGGTGAAGGGGAAAGCTTCGTCACGCGCATCGCGCGCAGAACTTGCCGCCGCTGTGAAAGGATTCGGCAAAAAGTATGTTGAAGGTAGCGAAGAGCCGGCAGAAGATATCAGCAAGTACTCGTCGCCAGAGGTAACTCCTGACGACATGGAAAAGTTTGAGCATAGTTTTACGATAGAGCCGTACCGCGGAAGTATGAACATCGAAAAACCGTTTGATATTTTCTTCCACGAAGAGGCAATTGGACTGGGTATTGCACAAAAAATTGCAAAGCAAAAGGGGCTGATTGATGACCCGACCGCGACCCGATATATCAATCTCATCGGCAATTACCTTTCCAAATACACAAAAGCATACGACCTTGGATTTCGCTTTTATATTCTCAATGATGAACGAGCCAGTGCGTTTGCCTGTCCTGGTGGATATATTTTCATCACCAAGGGAATCTTCAAAGTGTGCAACAACGAAGCAGAGCTTGCGGCGGTGATTGCTCATGAAATGTCGCACATTACACAACGTCACGGGTTGAAGGAATTGAAAAAGAGCGAAGCAAAAATTAAAGCAGAGCAGGCATTTGCTGAACTAGAAGAAGAAACAGAGCCAATGAGTGAGGAAGAAAAAGAACTTGAAGAATATGCCACCACGGCATACAACAATCTTATTGCCCCGCGTCTGCTGGAGTATGAAGAAGAGGCAGATAAACTGGCGATGGTGTATTTACGTCGCGCCGGTTACGATCCGACAGCGTTGTTAAATGTGTTGAGCCGCTTGCAGGAAATGCCGAAAACGATGCCGGATATTTTTGACGATAACTACATGAAGAAAGATGAATTCAGCCAGCGATTGGCAACGGTCAGTTCCATTATCCGTTCCGAAGGATATCGTTCGTCATTATCAAAACAGTTTGCAGAGCGTTACCGTCAATATACGGTGGGTGTACGGTAATATGTTACAGTGTCATTTCCTGTACGACAGAACTGGCAATGTAGAGTAACATTCGTTTGTGTAACGCTGGGGAAAACTCAGCGTTACACGTTTTTACTTGGGGGAAACATTATGAGATCACTTCTTTTCACGCTACTATTTTTTTCTACATCCTTATTCTCACAACAAAAATCTTCTCTTGTGTGGAAATACGAACTTCCTGAAAAAGTCAAAACCATACATCCTATAGACAACGGACGCTATCTCTTCGTCTGGTCTGATGAGTATGCCTGGTTGTATGAAAGTGCGACAGGGAAAAAAATCTGGAGTGTGGTGATTAGAGAGTACAGCGAGAAAGCGGTACATCAACTGCTTGACGATTCACTGTACCTTGTCAGCGATGACGATACACTGAAGTGTTTTTCCCTGTTCCAAAACACATTGCTCTGGAAGAAGACGTACCGAAATATTGATCAGGGAGAATTTGTCGGGTTGAAAAAGTTGGATTCGCTACTAGTACTGACATTTGACGAAACAGATCTGTGCATTTCACTCATTAACGGTGCAGAGGTGTGGCGTGCACATATGAGCTATGAAAAAGCATTGATTGATGGCGGAACGCAGAACGCCATTTCTATTGGCAGAAGAAGCAAATACGCGGCATTCCTTGATGATGGCTCGTGTGTGCTTGTTGACGGTGAAACAGGAAAACGTCTGCTTCACCTTCCGAAGTTTGAACCGAACAGCGATTTGATTAAGCACCAGCGGACATGGTTTTATCTACCTCCAAATGAAAAATACATTGCCTTGGTTGGTGAAAAAGAAATTGCGGTGATTGATGTGAAGGAAGATTCGTTAATTGCTCGTCGTCCGCTTTCTGTTGATGAAAGATACAATGTTATTGTTCCGACAAATTCCGGCTGCGGTTTTTTCGGTGAAGAGAAATTTATTCATGTAAACCACACCACCGGAGCCGTTGCCGAAGTGGGTGTTGATATCGATGAGGTGAGAAATTACGCTCTCATGCAAACCGATTCCGGCGAAGTACTGTTGTTGAGTCTTGAAAATAAAATTATCAGCATTAACCTCGATAATGGGAAAATTCTTTGGCAATCAGGGCCGAAAAATCCGCTGCTCAACGGCTATCTCCATCGTTTTGTAACGACACGTTCAAACAATATTGTTGTCACGTATGTCGACCCTACCGATGATGTGAAAATATATTTCATGAGCATTAACGCACTGACCGGGAAAATCAATTACCGCACACTGGTGGCGCATGCAGACGAATCACTGCCAAAAAGAAGTTTGCCGCTTCCGCCAGCATCAGTAACCGATGTCTTCCATCCTCTCTCATTTGGGTTTGAAGATATTGGTTTTGAGTATTCTTTTTCGGTTTTCGAGAGCAGCGTTTCATTTCTCATATACACTGATGCGGACATGATTGAGCCAAGCACTAAAAAAGAAGGGGGTGAAGGTATTGCCGTGTTTGATGTTGAAACCGGAAAAGTGATTGCCAAAAATTACATGAAGATTGCGCACGGCTTGTCATTTGCCGGCGGGTTGACGGCGTTGGCAAAACCATTGTACTTCGATTCAACCGTTATTTTAGCAGGAAATAAAAATGTTGTTGCGCTGAACTCAAAGACAGGGACATTGAACTGGATGCTTATTGAAGATGACCTCAACGACAGTTATGCATTGGATTTTTCACTCGTCGGTGGAACGCTGTATATTCGTACCGGCGGTAGAAAAATCAACTACACGTATGATCAGAAAAAAGAAAAACTCCAGTTGAAGAAAGTCTGGGAAGAAGATGAATATGCTCTGCTCGCTATCGAGCCCGTAAGCGGTAAAGTGCGGTGGAAAAGGGATTTCGATTTTAATCCATGGATGATTTTTCCAGATTACGCTGTTGCACGCTACACCGTAACCGATTCACTTCTGCTGTACGGTTCTGAAAAATTTCTCTACGCGCTTTCGCTGAACAACAATGCTCAGCGTTGGATGTTTGAATTTTCTGACAGCGGTGTAGGAAAACTTGCGTACGACGATATGTACAAACCATCTTCATACTGGAACGGCGAGTACCTGATGAACAACGATTCTCTTCACTACTACGTCGACTCCAACACAACATTGTTGGCAAAAGAAATTGCCGGCGAGAAGTATCTCTGGGGTGTCTCACGTATTTTACAGGTCAATTATTCACCATCAACCAATTCGCTTGTGGCTGTTGGCGATGACGGTATAGCCGCAATCAATCCGACGAACGGGATGCGGTTGTGGCACTATGAATGGGATTACAACGATGATGCAATTCACTACCGCCCAATGTTTATCAAGGATAAGTTGTTCTATTGCATCAATGAAAAAGCGACACTGTTAAATTTGAAAACAGGAAAAGTAGTGTGGCAAACGGTGTTGGATAAAGAGACCGGAATTTTTCTGATGCCGGATTGTTCATCGGTAATCTTTATTTATAAAGATGAAATCTCTGGTGCACCGATACAGTAAAAAAGTGGAGTAATCTGCTCATCAGCATTTGGTGGCAATGAAAGGTGATTGATATGAAAACCAATCTTCTGGTATTGTTTTCTGTATTGTTTATTGTTCAGACAAGCGCCGCTCAAGATACGAGCGAGCAGGATGCTTTTGAGAAATTCAAGAAGGAACAGGAGCGAGGGGTACAAAGCGAGGAAGAGGCGTTCCGGAATTATCAAGCCGAGGTAACGAAACAGTACAACGACTATGTTGCGGAACAAGAGCGGTTGTTTAAAGAATACGTTGGGCAGATTGAACAGAAGTGGGGAAGAAAGAATGTGTACACCAGCACAAAGAAAGAATATGTGGCGTACGACCAATCCTTTACCTCACGGAAAGCCATTGATTTTGAAAAAGGTACAGCAAAAGTTGAAGTTCTTCTTACCGAAGCCGAAGCGCGGAATCAACAAGTAGCGCAGGAAAAATTGAAAGAATTGCTGGCGAAAACAGTTACTACAAAAGGAGGCGATGACCCGCTTGAAAAAAAAGCGCACGTTCCTCCTGCTGCAAAACCGCTTCTTGCTGATCAACTCCAAACGATGGATGGGAAACCGGTAACAAATGCAAAACAATTCGCAGAGCAAATTGTTCAGCAGGCAGTGTTAACGAAGGAAACAGTAGAGGGGAAAGATGGCGTTAAGCGTGTGGTTGTTGGTGTACAGATTCCGTTAGTACCGAATCACGTAAAAAAGCGGGCAACTGAATTTAAAGAACGCGTGCAGAGCGAATCAGTGCGGTTTGGCATTGATGCAACGCTTGTGTTTGCGATTATGCATACTGAAAGTTACTTCAATCCCATGGCGCGCTCGTACGTTCCTGCGTACGGATTGATGCAATTAGTACCACAGTCTGGTGCACGGGATGCGTACTTTTTCGTGTATAAACGGGATACGTTGGTCACCGGAGAATACCTCTACATTCCCGGCAACAATATCGAATTAGGTACAGGTTACTTGACCAAATTGCTTACAGTCGATTTCCGCGGCGTGAAAGACCCGAAGAGTAGAATCTATTGTGCTATTGCCGCCTATAATACCGGCCCGGGAAATGTGGCCAAGGCATTTATTGGAAAACGTAACATCATTCAGGCATTGCCGCATATCAATGCAATGACATCGGAAATAGTATTCGACCATCTCAGAAAAAATCTTCCCTTTGAAGAAACGCGCGCATACATTGCAAAAGTATCGGAACGAATGGGAATGTATGCCGAATGGAGTGTGAACAATGAATCACCTTGAAAATCATCAGCGATCGACCTATCTTAACGCAGACATTTCCTCACATCACAGGTAGTATTTCGT
>JBFMDF010000064.1:0-9552 GCA_040753935.1 Bacteroidota bacterium
ATGATTCGTCTGCCGTGGCTCCCTTTTATCTGTTTGGATGGGTAAATGAAGAACAAGAACAAGTGCAGTTCGGCATTGCGGTGCCGAAGATGCTGTCATTTCTTATCCATGGAGATTTCAATACTCCGGTGACAGGTCTTCGGGCATTTAAGAAAGAAGATCGTCCACCGGTAAACATCGTGTTTCAATTCTACCACCTCATGATTGCTATCGGCATGGCATTGATTGCATTAAGCATTGCGCTGATGTTTTTGTGGTGGAGAGGAAAACTATTTGACTATCCGTTGGTGTTGAAAATTTCTGTTGTGTCAGTGCTTCTTCCGCAAATCGCAAATCAGGTCGGTTGGTTTGCCGCAGAGGTAGGCAGACAGCCGTGGATTGTGTACGGATTGTTGCGCACGTCGCAAGCGTTTTCGAAAAATGTGAGCGAAGGGCAAGTGTGGTTTTCGTTGATTCTATTTTTTATTATTTATTTGCTGTTGTTTGCACTGTTTATCTTTTTGTTGGATCAAAAAATAAAACACGGTCCGGACGATACAACGGAAATTCCGTCTGAGTACGAACATCAAAAACAACTATTTGCACAGTAATATTATTTTTTTGCAGGTCGGCGTTAACGGCGACCTGCCGGTATCTCAACACTATGGAATTCACAGGACTCGATCTTAATCTCACATGGTACATTCTCATTGGTGGGCTGTTGACGGGGTACGCGATTCTTGATGGATTCGATCTCGGCGTAGGTGCGCTTCATCTTCTGACTACAACGGACGATGAACGACGCATAATGATCAATTCCATTGGTCCGGTGTGGGATGGGAATGAAGTATGGCTTGTTACCGGTGGCGGTGCATTGTTTGCGGCATTTCCGAAAGTATATGCGACGGTCTTCTCAGGATTTTATGTCGCGTTTATGTTGCTGCTGGCAATGTTGATTTTCCGTGCTGTTGCAATTGAATTCCGGAGTAAACAATCGATGCAATGGTGGAGAACGATGTGGGATGTTGCATTCAGTCTTTCGAGCATTCTTATTGCGTTGTTAATGGGAATTTCGCTGGGCAACGTTATCGTCGGCTTGCCCATTGGTGAGTCGGGCGAGTTTACTGTAACGATTGCCGGTTTGTTCAATCCGTACGCCGTGCTCGTCGGCATCACCACTGTTGCTCTGTTTATGATGCACGGTGCAATTTACGTTGTGATGAAGACCGAAGGCGCGATGCAGGAGAAAATACGCGGATGGATTAACAACACAATTATCTTTTTTGTCATCTGTTATGTAACAACAACCATGGCAACGCTTCTCTATATGCCGCACATGGCGGAGCCGTTCAAAACACACCCCACATTATTTTTAGTTGCATTGGCAGGAATGCTCTCAATAGCAAACATTCCCCGCGAAATTCATCACCGTCGCGAATTTTTCGCCTTTCTATCCTCCTGTGCAAGCATTGCCGCCCTGATGTTGCTTTTTGCCATTGGGATGTTTCCCAATATTGTCATGTCAAGTATTTCTCCTGATTATCACCTGACCATCTATAATGCAGCTTCATCGCAAAAAACATTGGCGGTTATGCTGACCGTCGCCATTATTGGATTGCCGTTTGTGCTGGCGTACACCGTCAGTATCTATTGGATTTTTAGAGGGAAAGTACGTTTAGATTCGATGAGTTATTAGTATATTGGAGCATGGTATGGGACTGTTGACCGAAAAACAAATCGCCGCTCGCATGAAAAAAGTGAAGGGATGGAAGCGAAATGGCACGCAAATTTACCGCACGGTGGTGAAAAAAAATTTTGTCGAAGCGATGGGCTTCGTACAATCAGTTGCACTGCTGGCGGAAAAAGCCGATCATCATCCCGACATCGATATTCGGTGGAACACAATTACCCTTGTGCTTTCCACCCACAGCGAAGGAGGACTTACCCACAAGGATTTCGACCTCGCTGAACAGATCAATACACTACGGTGAACTGTTTCTGAATTGTGGTTTCAAGGTAGAATTATTTCACTTGAACAATGAATGCTGAAACGGCGCCGAAACAATTCTCAAACTAATGTGAAAGATTTATGGCAAGCGAACAACGCATCCAAAAATTGAAAGAACTTCTGGAAAAAAATCCGAACGATTCTTTTTCCCGCTATGCACTCGCTCTCGAATACATGGGCATGAGCGATCTGCAGACTGCAATCGATGAACTCGAGCAACTGATACAGTCCGATCCGAACTATCTTGCGGCGTACCATCAACTCGGGCAAATTTATGGAAAACTAAACCGCACCCAGGAAGCCAAGCGGGTGTACCGCAAAGGAATCGACCTTGCGCAGGAACTTGGTGAAGAGAAAGAAGCCAAAGAAATGCGTGAAGAGCTGGAAGAACTGGAAGATGAATGGTAGATTCCCTCTGAGGGATGAAGTTTCACGTTTCAGGTTTTATACGTCGACAGCGGATATTTTTTTTTTTTTGAAACGTGTCCATCTCCTACCATAGAACCGGAAAGATGAAACAACTTATGCCACATTTGCATACAACGTAAAGGATGCTTTGATGAAACTGCCCAAAGACCAGATTCTCGAGATCTTCAAAGAAACAAAAGCGCTGCTTGAAGGTCATTTCGTTCTCACCTCAGGCTTGCACAGCCCACATTATTTTCAATGCGCGAAAGTGCTTCAGTATCCGAAATACCTTCATCTGCTTGCGGGCGATATTGCAAAGCATTACGAGTACAGTGAAATTGAATTGGTCATTTCTCCAGCCATAGGTGGCATTGTTGTAGGAACCGAAGTAGGTCGCATGCTCGGAGCCAGAACAATTTTTGCAGAGCGTGAGCAGGGGGTAATGAAACTGCGTCGCGGATTTGAGATTAAAAAAGGAGAACGTGTGCTGGTGGTTGAAGATGTGGTGACGACTGGTGGTTCTGTGGAAGAGATCATCACTTTAGTGAATGAAGCAGAGGCGAAACTTGTCGGCGTTGGCTGTATTGTTGATCGCAGTAACGGGAAAGCACAGTTCAACTCGAAGTTTTACTCCGTTATGGAAATGGAAGTACAAACATTTGCTGCCGATGCGGTTCCTGATTGGCTTGCAGCGATCCCTGTTTCTAAACCCGGAAGTCGGGGGTTGCATGGGTAACAGTAGAACAAAAAGTTGGAATGTTTGTGAAAATTTCAGTTCACTATTCCACTGGTGCGGTGTTCCACATCTGTAGCAATCATTGATATACCATGTGTTCATTTGTGTAGTACAAGTGTTTAGTTTATGATAGATGCACTACTTCATCAGTTACTAAAACTTCTCAATGGCAATACACTGCTGTATCACACCATTGTTGGTTTTTTCATTGCTCTCCTAACGCTTCTTGCTGGCAAAGTGATAAAATTTTTATTGGACACCGTCGGCAGAAAAATCATTTCAAAAACTGAAAACGAAATTGACGATAAAATTCTCGATATTGTTCTTGAACGGATCGTTGCACTGTCGGGCATTCTCGGTTTATACTTGGGCATACAAGAACTACGCCGGGGCATTACGCATGATTCTTCTTCGCTGCTGACTTTTCTGGATTACTGCAACAATACGCTGTACATTCTTACGGCAATTTTGCTCACCGCCATTCTGGTTAAAATTTCTCGCACCATTATTACCAGTGCAGTTCATCGTATTGCTGCCAAGAACAATGAAGAGGAATTAGGAAAGACACTTCCACTCTTAATTAATCGCGTCGCGACGTTTCTGATCATCGCCGTTGCCGCCATTATTGTGTTGGATAAATTCGGGCAGAACATTTCAAGCATTCTTGCCATTCTTGGCGCCGGCTCTTTGGCACTGGGACTTGCGGCACAAGACACCATTTCAAACATGATTTCCGGCTTTGTGATTATGATCGATCGTCCGTTTCGCGTGGGCGACAGAGTAAAAATTCCAAGCGGAGAAATTGGCGATGTGTATGAAATTGGTTTGCGCAGCACGAAGATTCTTGACTTCGAAAACAACCTGCTCATCGTTCCCAACAATGAACTTGTTAAAACTCGCATTGTCAATTACGGTTATCCCCACGGCGAGATTCGAGTAGCCGTGGAGGTTTCCGTTGCGTACGGTTCGGATATCGACAAAGTGAAAGACATTATGCTCAACGCTGCCCGTTCGCATCCCGATGTGCTGAAAACCCCAGAGCCTGAAGTGTACCTGATGAGACTTGCGGCATCATCATTGGATTTTTCACTCTTCTGCCGTGTGGCAGATTTCAAATTGCAATTTAAAACTGCGGAAGCATTACGTATCGCTATATACAACGGATTGAACAACGCCGGCATCGAAATTCCGTTCCCGCAGCAGGTTGTCCACCACAAATACGACTCTCATGCACTTCACACTTCTCTCGCGAGAAAAAAAATATCGCGGAAAAATCGTTGACCTTACCGTTGATCGGCTGAAGTATGCTTCCGGTACGGAAACGTTCCGTGAGATTGTTGAACATCTCGGCGGCGCGGTAATAGTTCCGTTGTTTGATAACAACGATTTGCTTCTCGTGAAACAATATCGTCATCCTTTTGGAACAGAAGTGATTGAGCTTCCCGCCGGCAAATTAGATATCGGAGAAGACCCCTTGCACTGCGCACAGCGTGAATTACAGGAAGAAACGGGATATGCTTCGTCGGAGTGGAACAAACTGACCGCCATGTACACAACTCCCGGTTTTTGCAACGAAGTGCTTCACATTTTTGAAGCACGTCATATTCATTTGTCGGAAAAAGGGCAGGCACTGGAAGAAGGGGAGGCATCAATTCAGTTGTTGCGTATTCCGTTGCGTGAGACGCTGGCAATGATTGAGCGCCAGGAAATTGTAGATGGCAAAACGATTGTAGGAATTTTAATGACAGCACGGCGGCGGAATCTGTAACCTTCTCCTTTACGAAAAGAAACTGTAACCTCCACCGTTATGGTCGAGCACATACTTCAACTCCGAACTTCTTACTTTTGTTAGTATGACTGTAAACGAAATCATCCGCAAAAAAAGAGACGGCAACATCCTTTCTTCCGATGAAATGAAATTCATCATCAACGGTTACGTCAACGGCGCCGTGCCGGACTATCAAGTAGCTGCGTTTCTCATGGCGGTCTATTTCCGTGGAATGAATAAAGAAGAAACGGCGGAATTCACAAGGTTGATGCTTCACTCCGGTGATGTTGTTGATCTCTCACATGTCCCCGGCATTAAAGTGGATAAACACTCTACCGGTGGTGTGGGCGATAAAATATCATTGCCGCTTGCACCAATTGTTGCGGCGTGCGGTGTGCCTGTGCCGATGATTAGCGGGCGTGGACTCGGTCACACCGGCGGTACGCTCGATAAACTTGAATCGATTCCCGGCTTCACAACAAATCTTTCCATTGATGAATACAAACAAGTGATTGCGGAAATCGGTGTCGTGATGGTTGGGCAGACGAAAGAGATTGCTCCTGCCGATAAAAAAATGTACGCGCTCCGCGATGTCACCGGAACGGTAGAATGTATTCCGCTGATTGCCGGAAGCATTATGAGCAAAAAACTTGCCGAAGGAATTGACGCGCTGGTGCTGGATGTAAAGACTGGGCGCGGCGCTTTTATGCAGTCGTACGAGCAATCGGTGGAACTGGCACAGGCATTAGTCGGCATCGGAACGTCGTTTGGAAAAGAGACGCTTGGTTTTATTACTGACATGAATCAACCGTTGGGTTACGCTATTGGCAACTGGCTTGAAATGGTGGAATCTGTGGAATGTTTGCGCGGTCGCAATGTGCCCGATGTGATGGAATTGACATACGTACTCGGCGGCGCAATGGTGATGTTGGGAAAGAAAGCAGAGTCGCTTGCCGAAGGAATTGAGCGGTGCAAAGAAGTAGTAAGGAACGGAAAAGCGTACGAAAAATTTCTGCAGATGGTGAAACGACAGAGGGGCGACATTTCGTTTATCGAACATCCCGAAAAATATCCGCAGTCGAAATACGCCGAAACAATTACGGCATCAACTTCAGGAGTTATTAGCGCAATTGATTCGCTGGAGTTAGGGTTTTCCGGCATTATGCTTGGCGCGGGACGAACAACAGTTGATGATGTGATTGATCCCAAAGCGGGAATTGTGTTGAGAAAAAAAGTTGGAGATGCGGTAGTGCAGGGAGAACTGATTGCGGAAATATATACAGATAAGAAGGAAATTGTTGAGCAGACAGTCCAGCGTGTGAAGAATGCGTTTACGATTGCAACAACACCGCCGAAACGCTCTCCGTTGATTATTTCTGTTGTAGATAAAGACGAGGTGAAACCGTTTGTAATGCCGAATTCCGTTGGGTGAGGTTGAAATAAAAATCGCTGAGCAAAGCTCAGCGATATGGTGTCAGAGAATCCCACGCTACGAAACTTCAGTCACAGGTGTGTGCAACGTGGAACAACGTTGTCTGCACAGCAGTCTCTTACATCTTGGCAATCACCGCATCACCAAACTGTGAACACTTTACTTCTTTTGCACCTTCCATTAAGCGTGCAAAATCGTAGGTAACAGTTTTTGAGGCGATCGCGCCGTTCAATCCTTTGAGGATCAAATCAGCCGCTTCTGTCCACCCCATATAGCGCAGCATCATTTCGCCGCTTAAAATAACCGAACCAGGATTTACTTTATCCTGATTGGCGTACTTCGGTGCAGTACCGTGTGTTGCTTCAAAAATGGCGTGCCCTGTGATGTAGTTGATGTTGCCTCCGGGGGCAATACCGATACCACCGACCTGAGCGGCAAGTGCATCGGAAAGGTAATCGCCGTTCAAATTCAATGTTGCAACAACGTCAAAATCTTCCGGTCGGGTAAGTACCTGTTGAAGCGTGATATCAGCAATCGCATCTTTAATCACAATTCCGGCTCCTGGTTTTCCTTCCGGAATTTTGCACCAAGGTCCGCCGTCGATTTCCACCGCTCCAAAATACTCTTTAGCTACTTGATAGCCCCAATCGCGAAATGCTCCTTCGGTAAACTTCATAATGTTTCCTTTGTGCACCAAAGTTACGCTTTTGCGGTTGTTTTTAATTGCGTAACTAATAGCGCTGTGAATCAGTCTCACACTGCCGGAGTAACTCACCGGTTTAATGCCAATGCCGACGTTGACATCGCTTGGAAAATTCTGTAGACCGACAATTTTCCAAAAATCTTCTGCCCGCTGTGGTGTACCGAAACGAACTTTTTCGAAAAGTTTTGGAAATTCTTTTTGGAGGAAATCCAACACCTTTTGCGACTCTGGGGTACCTCCTTTGAATTCTATTCCGGCATAAATATCTTCCGTGTTTTCACGAAAGATTACCACATTCACTTTTTCGGGATGTTTTACCGGAGAAGGAACACCGGTAAACCATTGCACAGGTCGCAGGCATACATACAAATCGAGAATTTGACGAAGCGCGACATTCAGCGAACGAATTCCGCCGCCCACCGGTGTCGTCAGTGGACCCTTGATGCCGACAAGATGATCTTTGAATGCTTCAATGGTTTCGTCTGGAAGCCACGTGCCGAACTTATCAAACGATTTTTGTCCTGCAAACACTTCTTTCCATTCTATCTTTCGTTTACCGCCGTACGCTTTTTCTACTGCGGCATTGAACACGCGCACGGAGGCGCGCCAAATGTCGGGACCTGTTCCATCCCCTTCAATGAACGGAATAATCGGATTGTCGGGGACATTCAGTTTGCCGTTCTGAATAGTTATTTTTTCTGCCATGATGTTTTTTTCCTTTCGAAGTGTATAACGTGTTGAAATGTGGAATGATTGATTGCGGAACTTCCCTTGTACTTCCGCAGCTATCAATCCGACATTCGGGATATCGTATTAATGGATATTTGCTCGAATTTTGTCTGCAATATCTTTCATCGCTTGTGGACTGTCGTACTTTTTCAAGTTGCGATGAAATGAAATGCCATCACCTTTATACCGCGGCGTAACATGGATGTGAAAATGAAAGATTGATTGTCCGGCAACTTCACCATTGTTTGCGAAAAAATTAAATCCTTCCAGGTTCAGCGCCTGAACAATTGCGCGAGCCACTTTTTGAGTTACCACCATCAGTTCACCCAATTCCGATTCGGGGACGTCGAGAAACGTTGGGTATTCTTTTTTGGGAATGATCAACGCGTGTCCGTAGTGAATCGGCATGATATCAATGATGGAGATGATTCTCTCATTTTCGAATAAAATTTCAGCAGGAATTTCTCTATTGATAATTTTTGTAAAAATGGTGCTCATAGGTATTTTACTCTTGTTGTTCAGTCAAAAAGTAGAAAAAGAAGTGGAGAATTTAAAGGAAAAAATCTCTATATTTCTTCACCCTTATGAAGCATTCAACCAAATTATTTGAGGACACTATGAAAAGACTTGTTATTTGGGGACTATTGATCATCAGTGCCGCATCGCTTGCGTTGATGGGGTTTCAATGCTCCTCAGCTGAAATGACCAGTGCAAAGTTATACATTCAACGTAAAGAATACCAAAGTGCCGAAGCGCAGTTGGTGAAGGAAGTTTCCAAAAATCCAAAAAATGAAGAAGCGTGGTACCTGTTGGGCCAAGTGCGCGTTGAGTTGAAAGACTATCGCGGCATGAAAGATGCGTTTGTGAAAGCAAAAGAGGCGGGAGTGAAATTTAAAAAAGAAATAGAATCTCAAACGCTTGCAATTTGGGGACGATTGTTCAACGAAGGCGTTGAGTATATCAACAAAGCGGAAGATGCTGCTGGTTTCGATAAAGCCATTGAATCATTTAAACTGGCGTCGTACGTGATGCCGGAAAGTTTGGCTAACCAACAGAATCTTGGTTTGGCGTACTATAGAAAAGGCGATTTCGTCTCTGCTGTGGAACCGTTGACCGTTGCATTTGAACAAGGAAAGTCGGTTTTAGCATGTAAAATTTTAAGCGGTATCTATCTGCAAGCTGCCGATAAAGCAAAAATGGAATACACAGAAAAAAACCGTGATGCAATGGAGTTGAAGAAGAATCTTGATATGGTTCGTGAAAAAATTAAAGGCGCTGATGTGAAATACTACATTGGTCAACCGACATCGGTAAAGCAGGAAACGAAAGGGAAGGGGAAGAATGCAAAAGTGGTAAAGGAAGTATGGACGTACGCGCCGTATAACTTGGTGGTAACAATTGAGGAGGATGTCGTTACCAAAGTTTCCTACACGTCGCCATTCACTCCGGCAATTGATGATTCCAAACTCATTGAAGCGAAACAGGAATATGGCAAAGCAATTGATGTTTTGAAAAAAGGAATCGCTATGTTCCCTGACGATCAGGATATTTCCGAATCGCTGATGAATGCCTTCATCGGTGCCGAACGAAATGATGAAGCCCGTGCACTGATGCTCGAACGAGTGAAAAAGTATCCCGACAGTAAATTTGATCATTATAATCTTGGTGTTTTTTTACTGAAAGATGAAAAATTTGATGAAGCAGTGAAAGAATTTCAAGAGGTACTGCGGATTGATCCGGCGTTCAGCGCCGCGGTGTACAATCTTGCCGCCGCCTATGTGAACTGGGG